>JAEUUR010000182.1 GCA_016787465.1 Saprospiraceae bacterium
AATTCGGGTTCGAAATTCAGGTCTCTGCTGAGTTGAGCCCAGGTTTCGCGGCGGTTGAATCCAAGAGAAATGTCTAACCAGGGGCGCACATATTTCAAAAAACAAACCAAGGTGGAAATCGGATTGCCAGGTAGTGCAAACACCGGTTTTTGCGATTGGGTTACGCCAAACCAGAACGGCTTTCCAGGGCGTTGCTTTACTTTGTGTACCTTTTTTTGGACGCCAAGGGCTACCAATACTTCAGGTATATAGTCAAATTTACCCGCTGAAATACCTCCGCTGAGGATCAGTACATCAAAATTATTTAAGGCTTCCGCCAATTGTGTGCGTATGTTGAGCTCATCGTCGCTGAGGTGAAAATAAGTAGCTTCAATGCTGTAAGATTGCAGTCCTGCATGGATGGCAAACACATTGGATCGCCTGATCTGAAAAGCATTGGGTAGTTCGTGAACCTCTACCAGTTCATTGCCGGAAGAAAACACAGCAACCTTGGGAAGTCGCTTTACGTGTACCATCGATGCTCCAACCGAAGCAGCCACGCTCATTTCGACCGTTCCGATCACTTTCCCGGGCAGCGCAAGCACAGCACCTTTTGGTTTGTCGCTTGCTTTCCAGTGTACGTTTTGGCCTGATTTAACTTGCAGGGCTAGTATTTCGGCCCTGCCATTTTGAATGTCAATGTGTTCGTAGGGAATTACTGTATCAAACAATGGTGGTAATGCTGCACCGGTCATGATCTCCACACAACCGGATGTAGGAACTGTTTCCGGCCCTTGTTCGCCGGCCCCCACTACCCCCAATATGTCGAATTGCCGGCATCCGCCTTTGTATTCCTCAAAACGGATGGCTATGCCGTCCATTGCAACCCGATTATATGGCGGAATATCGCGATCAGCGACAATTGGCGCGCCAAGCACGCGCCCACGTGCGCGCAGGAATTCGATCGGCTCCGACCCAAAACCGCCACGGTGTTCAAGGATGATCTTTAGAGCTTCTGAAACGGATAACATGTGTAGATTGATTCGATTGGTTCGATTGTTACGATTTTTCGATTGGGTTTTCAATATTTTTGAGCATTCGAATAACACGGCTTGAATCGCGGATTCGTTGGGTTCATGAATTTCGCGGAGGAATTAATTGGCATAATCGAAAAATCGTAACAATCGAAAAATCACCTCATCCTCCAATCGTCGCCATGGATTCCGTAATTCCTCGCCGTGCGCTTTCTTTTTCTGCTTCCCAGCCGTCTTTGGCTCTTTGTTGAAATGCTGCAAGCAAATGGTACTTGATTACTTCATCCTGGGTGTGATTGCGAAGCAATTCCCGAATGTCGAGTACACCGTGGTCGTACAGACAAGTTTTGAGCATGCCTTGCGGGGTGACGCGAATTCGGTTGCATGAGCCACAAAAGCTCCTCGTCCATGCAGCAATGATACCGATGGTACCCAGGTGTCCGGGGGCCTGGTAATTCATGGAGGTGGAAAACGGAGGGTCTTGTAATTTTTGCAAGCCGGGCCAATGGGATTGCAATGTTTCAAGAATTTTGAGGTGGTTCCAAAATGGGGTGGAGGTAATATGATCACCGCCATTAAAAGGCATTTCTTCTATGAAACGGACGTCGACGGGTTTGAATTGAGTGAGTCGGGCAAGTTCGTAGATATCGGCCTCATTTTTGCCCTGCATTACCACAGCGTTGATCTTAACCTGAATATGGTGTTGGAGCAGGGATTCCATCGTATGCAGCACTGCAGGAAGCTCATCGCGCCGGGTAATTTCAAAAAATCGCTGGCGGTTGAGCGTATCCAGGCTTAGGTTTACGGATTTGACACCCAGCGCTTTGAGTTGTGGTATGTGTTGAGCAGTTGCTACGCCATTGGTGGTAATGGTTAATTCTTGCAATCCTTCGATTTCTGACAAATGTTGGAGAAATTGCATGAGGTCTTTTCGAACAAAGGGTTCGCCGCCGGTAATTCTGATTTTTTGAATACCTAATTGAACCAGTATTCGGCAAAGGCGCAACATCTCCTCGTAGGTGAGCAATGCCGCGCGCGACAACCATTCCAACCCATGTTCCGGCATGCAGTAGGAGCACCGCAGGTTGCAGCGATCCGTTACGGCAAGTCGTAAATAGGTGAGCGGACGGTTATGGTTGTCGAATAACATGTAGATCTGACTTGGCAATAGCACAATAAGCACTTAAACGGAATTCTCGGGATACGGAAGGCCGGGATACCCCAAAACCTATTATTTTTGTGTTTTATGTCACAAAAACCGACACCCGAAGGCGGATGCCTGTATGCGTTTGGCAAAGGTACCGTTTATGCCTTGCTTGTTTTTACAATTCCATGTTTGTTCGTGGTTTGGTATTATGACGATATCAAGGCGCGGGTAGATGGCATTGCTGCGCTACCCGTTTTCCATGAAATGACGCGCGATTTTCGGACCGGATTCGAACTCGCCGGCGGCCAGTTCAAAGAACACCTCGCAGCGTTTTATGCCGATTCCTCCCTGCAATCCAAACCTCCGACTTTCAATAAACAAAAAAAAAGCTATTGGGATCGCCAAGCCATTGAAAAAGGTTTGACCAATCGCATGTCGAAAGGTTATCACCGCAATATTCAGGCGTACCTGGATTACATCGACCGATATCGCGAGCTGGCCACCGATGAGATGCAACGTACCAAAATTCCCGCATCCATTACGCTTGCACAGGGACTGCTGGAAACCGATGCAGGCCGCAGCATTCTCTGCCAGAAAGGAAATAATCATTTCGGAATTAAATGCAAGGCACGCGCCGGATTCAAGCGTGATGGCCGGATTACCGACGGCGATTTTAATGCGCATTCCCTGGCCGTCGATTGTATGCAGATGACCGATGATTATGCGTGGGATCGTTTCGAAGTGTACAACACCCCTGCGCATAGCTTCAGGCGCCACAGTTTATTGCTGCAAGACAGCCGGTATGGCTGGATGCTCCGAAAATATGAAATCGGCGGCTTGTATACCATTCCAAAAAAACTGTACGGGCATCAGGAAGTGCCTTATTATGCTGCCTGGGCCGTGGGTTTGAAGTCGTCGGGCTACGCCACGGCACGCACCTACGCTGAAAAAATTACGCTCATCATCGAAACCTACCAATTGTGGAAAATCGATTACGAGCTAATTGCCACCTGAATTCCATCCACCGTTCCATAAATTCATCATTCATCATTCATCATTAATTATGAAAAGCATTTTTGAACTCTTCGGTTTTCTTTCCATGGCTTGCATTTCTGCTGCCATCATCTTTATCCTGATGGGAAAAAAGGATATTTTAACAGCAGCCTCTGTCGATGCCAAACCTGATTTGTACGGCGAAGTAGCGGATGCACCTGGCTCTCCCAAATCCGTAACAAAAGGCTCAAAGGGCAATTATGACAGTGATTCGGGAAGCGCACGCCGCGCCAAATCGAATCGCGCGGAAGCGGCATCCGACAACCGCGTTGCTCCGGAAGAGCGTTTGAAATCATTGTACAACGATCAGGATTTTGTACACGCTACTGTCAATAAATGGAGAGGCGACGTGTCCGATATGGCCGACGATTACAATGTCAAACCACAGGTTTTGCTGGCACACGTCGTGGTTCAATCCTATCTGGGAGAATACGGCAAAGGCGACCTGAAACGGGATGCAGCGCAACATGCGGGCGACCGGGTGATGACGGCTACGGCCGCGGCAAAGCGTTATGAATTTGGATGGAGCGTGCAAAAAGTGATGGAGCAAAATCGGTTCGATCAGTATTTTGCAGAGGAGGTGGCCACTGCAAGCGCTGGCGTTCCAACCCGCATGGTAAGCTCCAAAAATGTTGCTGCAAAGCCAGAAAGCACGAGCAGAAACCATTCGGTAAAAGTGACGCCAACGGCCAAAAATGCACCGATGGAAGAAGGTTTCAAATCGATGGTTGCCAAGGAATATGGATTTGCCACCTGGGCGGGTTTGGAGCGCCTGGCTGATGCGGATATGAAAACTGAAGCGCAACGCAAGGTGAAATCGCTGATGTTAGCGGCCCGGGTGAAATAATTTACTTGGGTTTGCTAAATTGTTCCTTTAATCGCAATAGCCGCCTGCTGTCACGGAAATCGGCATATGGTTTTGCCTGCCAATTGATTTGATCGGGGCTTACCCCTAATTTAAACGCCTTTTCGAGGGCAGTGTAAAACAGGTTGGTTTTGCCTTGAAAGGCATATGTTTCTGCCAGGGTGGTGTAGGGCAAACCGAAGGTCGTATCCATGGCTATCCCTCTTTGTACTACTGCCAGGGCTGAATCATGCCTGCCAGCGTAGTTGTGGGCCATGGCGCTCAGGTTGGTTAACTGGGTTTTGACTTGCAGCATATAGGCTGGCCATCTGAAATCACGAACGAAGTGGGTCAGTTGGTCGTACCTTTTATTCATGAATAGTGCGCGACCGTACAGGTTGGCGGCCATGGGATTGGAAGGATCAAGGTCGAGGGCTTTTTGGACGTTTTCAAAGGCTTTTAGGGTGTCTTTTTGCAGCAGATATACGATGCTTCTGGTAACATAGCCATCAGAGGTTTCTGTGACAGTGGCCAGGGCTTTTTCAGCGAGTTTTTGAGCGGCGACAAGATCATTGTGTTCCATTTTTGAGCTGATCCAGGATTGCCAGGCAACTGACTCTTTGCCCCAGCGGGCAGCAACGGGTATGGCTTTGGAGAATGCCTGGTCGCTTTTTTCCATTTCACCCAGGGTCGCATAATGCCATCCCAACGTCAGCCATCCATCGGGATTATCGGCGTTCAAACTCATTGCTTTTTCCAACAAAGGCAAGGCTTCCTCTGTCCTCTTCATGAGCAACAAGGTGTGAGCCATCTGGGATTGGGAAATGCTGAAATTGGAATCAATCTGGAGGACTTGCTGGTATTTTTCCAAAGCCTCCTCAAAACGGCCTTGTTCGCTGAGGATATTGGCCCAAATATGGTAGGCCCAGGTGCGTTCCTGCGGGCGCTCACGCAGGATAATCCGTGCCAGGTCTATGGACTCTCCGTATTTTTTTCTACGGTAATAATACACAGCAAGGCGATACGGATCGTTGCGTTCTATGATTTTTTCGGCAGCTAATGCCAGCAAATATTGAGAAGCCTGTTCCTCCTTTCCAGTTTCGAACGGGGTTTCAAACCGGACATTTGGGTAGTCGGTCATCCGTAACAGCAAGGAAAGCTGATTGCCGGAGCTCACAAATTCGCCCACGATCCTTTTTTGCTTTCTTCCCAACAAATGTCGGAGTTGATACGCAATGGAGTTCAGGGAAATTTCAACGCCCATCACCTGCACATTCATGGCAGCGTTGTCATCATTATTGCCGACATTGAGCTCATCTTTTTTAACCGAAGCGGCTTCTGTTTTCAATTGCTGAATTGCATCCTGCAACCGAATGGCAGCAACACGGCCGGAAAATCCGGCCTCGTCCAGGGCCTTCGGTACGGAAAAAGCTTCAAGTACATAGCCTTGGTTTTTGAGCATGCGCCAAATGATCAAGGCGGCAAAAATTAACAGCAATATACCTGCACTGCGCAACAGCACCCCCATCACGGCCGCCAACCAGGAGTCGGCTTTTTTAGGGTCCATTTTCTGCCAGATCTGACGTGGCATCGCCCACAGGCGCGGTTTGGAAGCAGGTGTGGTCATATCGGTATGGAATTTTACAGGGCAAATATGCTTTTTTTGAAAGGTTAATCCGTATTTTAGTGGTTAAAATCCGTAAAATTGCGATCCGAAAATTAAAATCGCCTGAATTGTATGGAAACCTACGGTAAAATTCTGCTCATCGCCATGCCAACCTTTGTGGCCCTGGTGTTGTTGGAAAAATTATACGGTTGGTGGAAAGGGAATGATACTTACCGGCACATGGATATGTTGTCGAGTCTGAGTTCCGGTATTACCAATGTTACGAAAGATGTGTTGGGGCTGAGCGTTTCCATTCTTACCTACAAATGGCTGGTGGATCATGTGGCTATCTACCAGGTAGAACACACGTTTTGGACATATTTCATTGCTTTTATGGCCCTCGATTTTTCCGGATACTGGACGCATCGGCTGGCTCATCAAATCAACTTTTTTTGGAACAAACATGCCATTCATCACAGCAGCGAGGAGTTTAACCTGGCTTGCGCGCTGCGGCAAAGTGTTTCGTCGTTCGTCAACCTTTTTACAGTGTTTTTACTCCCGGCTGCCATATTCGGGGTGCCGCCGAAAGTGATCGCAGTCGTTGCTCCGTTGCATTTATTTGCGCAGTTTTGGTACCACACCCGGCATATCGGCAAAATGGGCTTCCTGGAATATTTTTTGGTTACTCCTTCTCACCACCGGGTACACCATGCCATCAATCCGGAATACCTGGATAAAAACCACGGCCAGATTTTTATTTTTTGGGATAAAATGTTCGGTACCTTTCAGGAGGAATTGCCTGATGTGCCTCCGGTATATGGAATTACCAGGCCGGCAAAAACATGGAACCCCATCAAAATCAATTTTCAACACCTGTGGCTCCTGATCAAAGATGCCTGGTATGCCCAAAACTGGAAAGATAAATTGCGTATTTGGTTCATGCCAACCGGGTGGCGCCCGGCGGATGTGGCTGCCAAACATCCGGTGGAAAAAATCGACGATATTTATCATTTTGTAAAATATGAGCCTGCCACGTCTGCTGCGTTAAAAACATGGGCCACCGTTCAAATGGCAGCGGTTTTCGCATTTATCAGTTACTTCTTTGGCAATTTGGCCGCAATTGGAAGCCCGGGTATTTTCATTTACGGCGCATTTATTTTTTTGTCGGTGTACGCCTACTCAGAACTGATGGATTGTAAACGGGAAGCGTTGCTGTGGGAAGGCCTGAAAAATGGATTCGGGCTTTGGTTGGCCTGGCAAACCGGCGGTTGGTTCGGGATTGAAAACCTGCTGCCCGGTTTGGAATGGCTGGTGATCGCATACTTGATCACCTCAACCTTCATCACTGCCTATTTTGTGATCAGTGAAATTGGCAAATCCCGACAATTGATGCACTCAAAGCGCCAATCGTAGAAATTCGGGTCAAAAATTCATCAAAATTCAAAAAGCGCCGTTTTTGTTGACGGAATGGTGCTACTTTTGCCGCCCGCCGAAACAATGTGGCGAAAGATTCGTTATTCAGCTTTTCTTTATCAATCTCGTTCATAAAAACTATGGCACAACATAAATCGGATGTGGAGACGGTAGACGCTCTGGCAAAAGCATATCAGGAACTTTCTTCGGAAATAGGAAAGGTGATCGTAGGCCAGGAAGACGTTGTTCGCGCAGTGATTATTTCCATGTTTTCAAATGGTCACGCCTTGCTTGTCGGCGTGCCCGGCTTGGCCAAAACATTGCTGGTCAGCACCATATCAGAAGTGCTGGATCTCGATTTCAAACGGATTCAGTTTACGCCCGACCTCATGCCTTCCGATATTTCAGGTTCTGAAATTTTGGATGAAAACCGCCAGTTCCGATTCCTGCGAGGCCCTATTTTCGCCAATATTGTACTGGCCGACGAGATCAACCGTACCCCTCCAAAAACACAGGCTGCCCTGTTGGAAGCCATGCAGGAAAGGGTGGTTACGGTAGGCGGACATCGCCACGCACTCCCATCCCCATTTTTCGTACTTGCTACGCAAAACCCGATCGAACAGGAAGGTACCTACCCGCTTCCTGAAGCGCAGCTCGACCGCTTCATGTTTAATATCCCGTTGACGTACCCGAGCTACGAGCAGGAGGTGGAAGTTGTAAAAAACACCACTACCTCGCGCGATGTGAAACTCAAACATGTGCTTTCGGCAACGCAAATTCAGGAGTATCAACAACTGATCCGCAAAATTCCGGTGAGCGATAACGTGCTGGAATATGCGGTTAGCCTGGTGTCAAAAACCCGTCCGGGTACCAACCGCGCCACCAAAGAAGCAAACAACTACCTGGCTTGGGGCGCCGGCCCGCGCGCCAGCCAATACTTGGCGCTCGGCGCAAAATGTTACGCAGCGCTGCGCGGTAAATATTCACCCGACATCGAAGATGTACAAGCGATTGCCAGCCTGGTATTGCGTCATCGCATCGTACGCAATTACAAGGCAGAAGCAGAAGGTGTTACCGAAGAAAATATCATCGAAGCACTTTTGTAAATGGTGGATGAAACAGCCAGTTTCTACCAGGTTTGATTTTTGATGACGAGGGTCATCTCGATATTTTCGGGATGACCCTCGTCAATTTACAAGCACGCCGTACTTTCACCCCCACATTGTTCCACCTTTCTAATTTTTACGTATGTCAAAAGAAGCTATTGTCGTAGGCGCCGGTCTGGTCGGTTCACTATGGGCCGTTTTTTTAGCGCGCCGGGGGTATCAAGTGAAAGTTTTTGAACGCCGACCCGATATGCGGGCAGTGGGATACCGCGGTGGGAAAAGTATCAACCTGGCAATGAGCGAACGTGGATGGAAAGCAGTGGAAAAAGCCGGAATCCGGGAAGAAATTGAAAAAGTGGCTATCCCTATGCCAGGGCGAATGATCCACAATGCAGATGGACAACTTTCCTTTCAAGCATACGGAAAAGAAGGTGAGGCAATTTATTCCGTATCCAGGGGAGGCCTGAATATGGAGCTGCTTCATATTGCGAGCGGCTTTCCCAATGTGGAGTTTTTCTTTGATTATCAATGCCTTGGCGCGGATCTGGATGCGCCGAAAATCACGTTTGAAAACACCAAAACCGGTCAAATTGAAACGTTTGAATCACCGCTTATCTTCGCCACTGATGGCGCATTTTCCGCAGTGAGGTATTCCCTTCAAAAGACAGATCGCTTCAATTATCGCCAATATTACCTCGATCATGGTTATAAAGAACTGACCATCCCTCCAACCGCCGATGGCAAACACCGCATGGATCCCGGTGCACTGCACATCTGGCCGCGCGGCAATTTTATGCTGATCGCCTTGCCCAATGCCGACGGAAGTTTTACCTGCACCTTGTTTTTGCCGTTTGAGGGGCCAGTTTCTTATGAAAGTATTCGGAATGATGCAGATATATTGGCTTTTTTCGAAAAGCATTTCCCCGACGCCGTTGCATTCATACCTGATCTGATTCACGATTTTAACCACAACCCGACTTCCTCTCTGGTAACCGTGAATTGCAAACCCTGGCAGTGGCAAGGCCGGATTTTACTCCTGGGCGATGCCGCTCACGCCATCGTACCGTTTTATGGACAAGGTATGAATGCCGGATTTGAAGACTGCACTATCCTCGACGGTATGCTCGACGAACATGGAGAAGATTGGGCGCGAGTAATTCCTGCTTTTGCTGCAAGACGGGTACAGGATGGAAATGCTATTGCAGAACTGGCGCAGCGCAATTTTATTGAAATGCGCGATCTGGTGGCCGATCCAATGTTTTTACTGCGTAAAAAAATTGCCGCCGATTTACACGCTAAATTCCCCGGTGAATTCCTGCCAGTTTATTCCATGGTAACCTTCAGCAATACGCCATACCACATCGCATTACGAGAAGATGATGCACAAAATCAATTGTTCAAAGACATCTTGAATGTGCCGGATGTAAGCGAAAACTGGAACAGCCCAGCTGTAGAAGCCGTTTTTAAAAATTGGCTAAAACAACGTAACGGGTAATTTTATTTTGACAAATTCGATTGTCATAAAAGGGTGAATCAATTGTTAATGCAATTAACGGCGTTCGCCTGAAAAATTAAATATAAGTTCTTGATTTAAAATAAATTACCTTCGAAATATTTACATTCAGAATTGGCTTCAAACAAAGTAACATTTTGTGCTGAAGCCATTTTGTGGCGTTTGGCACGTTTTTTCGTCTTACCTTTGTCATTAACTGACGTGCCCCTCCATCGTCCGTATGAAATTATTGAAAAACATTTTCGTCTTTGACGCCTTAGCCATGCTGGCTTGTTGTGCGATGATTTGGACAGGAACGGGAGTCGTGAAAACGGCTGCCGCTGAAATTGTAACCTTTCCGCACATGGTAGAACCCGGCGACAGCCTGATCGTCGCTGAAATGCCTGAATCGCCCACAGAAAAACGCGTGGTCGCTTCCAAGGTTCTCACGCCAAACATTCCTGATACGCTGCCTTACCTCACTTTTGAGCCCGACATGCTTCAAGCCATGTACGAACAGGCTAACTACCTGCGCCGGAAGGACGTAAAAGACAAAGGCGCATCCGGCATCCACCGCCCTGAAATGCTTCGCACCGTTGAGTTGCTCCAACGTATTAACTTGCTCGACCCGAGTGTGCTTGTTTCTACTTTCGACTTTTACGAAGTAAATACAGACCTGAAACACGACCGCGTGCGCATGACAGGCTATTACACCCCTGTGATCAAAGCAAGCCGTGTACAAACTGCCGAATATGCAGTACCCATGTTGCGCCGCCCGGAAACTGTTCCTTCTCCAGCAGCGATCAAGGCCGGTTCACTTGCCGGCCAAAACCTGGAACTTGCCTGGGTGCGTTCTGAAAAAGAACTAAAAAACGCTCAACTGCAAGGAAACTGCCTGGTGGAATTTCCAGATGGTAAACGGGAACACTTCGGTTTCGGAGGCTCCGTTAAAGGAAAAGGTGGTGTGTATGTGTTTTTCACAAAAGTTGATGACCAGGTATTGGGCGCAGGCACCTTTCCGCTGACCGCCTGTTATTCGGTGGCAGTTGATTTGCGTTACATCCCGCTGGGCGCTACACTACTCGCTGAGCTTCCCGACCTGGATGCTGCCGGAAATCTGAAAGGATATACCTACCGGATTTTATTCGCGCAAGACCGCGGCGGCGCCATCCTTACCACCAAACGAATGGATCTTTACTGCGGCATTGGCCAAAAAGGTTTACAGGAAGCCAGAAAAATCAATGGATTGGGTAGGTTGTGGGTCATGTTGCCAAAAGAATGATGCAGGCGTTTTAACTTCGCGCGCTCATTTCGTATCATTGCCACATTGATGGAGGCAAAGCATGGAGCGCATATCGTATTTTTTTCTTAGAATAGTTGTTTTACTATTTCAAATTTTGCCTTTTCGGGCCTTGTACTGGCTTTCCGATGGGCTGGCTTTTTTATTGTACCGAATCATTGGGTATCGAAAACAGGTTATTCTGGACAACCTGAAACGCGCCTTTCCTGAAAAAAATAATTTTGAACTCGAACGAATTGTGAAAGGCGTTTACACCAACCTGGCGGATGTGACACTTGAAACCCTAAAGTCGTTCACCACACCGATTTCTGAAATCCAGCGCCGCTGTGTCATTGTAAACCCCGAACTGGTTGCGGATTTTCTTCAAAGCGGCAGGTCTGTTATTCTGGCCGGCAGCCATGTTAATAATTGGGAATACGCAGCTTTATCGATGCCGCTTAACTTTCAGCAGCCTATGTTCGGAGTCTATAAACCACTGTCAAACAAAGTGATAGAGGCATACATGACTGAAAAACGAGGGCGTGGCGGCATTGCACCCATACCCATGGATGTTGTTTTGGGGGTGCTCAAAAAACAACAAAAAACAGTAGCATCCTACATGTTGATCGCTGACCAATCACCCAGCAGTCGAAAACGAGCGCATTGGGTAAATTTTTTCAACCGCGAAACTGCAAGTTTGCCGGGTACCGATGTGTTGGCCCGAACCTTTGATTACCCTGTAATCGGGTATCGAATCAGAAGGGTGAAGCGTGGTTTTTATGAGGTCGAATTTTTCCATCTGTGCGACGATCCGGCAGCTACCGCAGAAAGCGAAATTACGGAGCGATATTATCGGCAGCTTGAAAAGGAAATTCGTGATACTCCAGGTAATTGGCTCTGGAGCCATAAACGTTGGAAAATGGAACGCGGATGAGCCGGATTACGCAGATTTCGCGGAGGGATTGATTTGGATTTTTGAAGATTTCACGGAGTGATTGGATGATTGGGATTTAATCGATTTTTGAAGTTAGTATAGAATTGGAAATATTACCCCTGTTCCTGAAAGGGGAAAGTCATTAAAATAAACAAATCACCCTAAATCGATTCCTAACCGGAGCACTTGACCTACATACCATAGATGTTATGAAACAACTTTTACTTACTGTCTGGATGTTGTGTTTTACAGCGATTTTGGCTGCACAAAACAAAAAAGCGATAGATCATGCAGATGTTCATCGCTGGAAAAAAATTGAACAGTCCAGTATTTCAAACGACGGCAAATGGGTGGTTTGGGTACAAAATCCGGTTACGCAAGGCGATGCTACGTTGCACCTCTGGAATGCAGCAACGGGCACAACTGAGGTGTTGCCAAGGGCAAGCGAACCCAGATTCAGCGAAGACAACCATTGGCTTTTCTTCAGGATCAAACCCGCGCTGGATTCTCTGAAAACCTTGCGTCGAAAAAAGGTTAAAGAGGATGATTTGCCCAAAGACACCCTGGGAGTGTATCACTTGCCTTCTGGTAAACTGGAAAAAGTGGCACGTGTAAGGAACTTCAATGTGCCGGACAAATGGTCGAACTGGTTGTTTTTTCAAATCGAAGCCGAAAAATCGGCTCCGGCGGTAAAAGATACCACTAAAACGGTTAAAAATGACTCCATCAAGGTCAACAATAAACCAGCGCCCAAAAATGGAAAGAAGATCAAAAAAGAAGATAAAGAGAACGGTTTTCGATTGATTGTTCGCAATCTGAGCACCGGAAAGCAGGATACGTTCGCTTTTGTCAAGGATTACGTCCTTTCCAAAAAAGGAAGGCAGGTGTTGTTCAGTACAACAGGAAAGGGAGATTCGATCTCGTTTGCATGTAATAAACAAGCCTGGCAAAATGGGGTGTATCATTTTGATTGTGAGCGAAATCAGGTTCGCCCGGTTTGGCGCGGGAAAGGCAAGTTTTCCCAACTTTCATTTGACGAGCCCGGCCGTCAGGCAGCGTTTTTGCTCGACGCCGATACCACCAAAGCCCGTATTCGCCCCTGGCAACTGTGTTATTATGCAACCTCCGGCGATTCTGCGCGTGCCATTGCGGGCGCACAAAGCACATGGGTGGATCAACCTGGCTTTTTGGTGTCGGAATATGCAAAGCCGGTGTTTAGCGAAGACGGCTCCAAACTTTATTTCGGAATAGCGCCGCCGCCGGTATTGAACGATACTACGTTGTTACCGGAAGAAATTGTGCAAGTGGAAGTATGGGCCTGGACGGAGAAACGAATCTACACACAACAGGAGGTACAGATGGAGACAGAAAAAAAACGCAGTTATCCGGTCGTGTGGCATACGCAGAAAAACAAATTCGTACAGCTCGGTTCGCCTGAAATTCCTGAAATCAGGTATCAGGATCAGCGGAATTCGAATCTGGCGATTGGTTTTACGGAAGAGCCTTATGCACAGGCAATTTCGTGGGATGGGGTAGCGCATAAAGATTTATATGTCATCGATCAATTGACCGGCGAAAAAAAACTGATCACCGGAAATTTACGTGGCAACCCCCGAATCTCTCCTTCGGGAAAATATGTTGCCTGGTGGAGCGACCCCGACACAGCCTGGTTTGCCTGGAATGCAAACACCAAACAGATCAAACAACTTACCGACAACCGCACGGTAGCGTTTTACGATGAAGAAAATGACGTTCCAGATTATCCGGATGCGCACGGCCTTGCAGGCTGGTTCGATCAAGATGAAGGAATGATCGTGTATGACAAATATGACCTCTGGAATATTGACCCAACCGGAAAAAGAAAACCGGTACGCTTGACGAAAGGGCGGGAATCAGGTATGATTTACCGCTACATCAGATTGGATCCGGAATCACGCAGCATTTCACCTTCAGATACCATCTTGCTGCACCAAACTCAGGAAAGAACCCGGTTTGAAGGGTACTCCTGGCTCGAAATTAAAAAGGATACGTTACATCCCTGGTTGTTGGGAAACATGGTTTACTCCAAAACACCGCAACAAGCACGCGATGCCAATCCGATTGTTTTTACCAGAGAAAATTTCGAAACGTTCCCCGACTTACAATACGTTTCATCCATCTACCATCGACGCACCCCGGATGTGCTCAAATCGCTGACCCGAATCAGTCAGGCCAATCCACAGCAGTCGGAATACAATTGGGGCAGTATTGAAACCGTGGAATGGACCTCCCTGACTGGAGAAAAACTGAAAGGGTTGTTGGTAAAACCGGCGGGTTTCGACCCAAGCAAGCAATACCCAATGATCGTAAATTTTTATGAGCGGTTATCTGAGGGAATATTTCAACACCGGACGCCGGATTTTCACCGTTCACAGATTAACTATGCAGTTTACGCCAGCAAAGGCTATCTCATCTTCGCCCCCGACATTCCTTACCGAATCGGCTACCCTGGCGAAAGCGCCTATAATGCCATTGTAAGCGGCGTTACAGCCTTGATGAACAAAGGATTTGTCGATCCCAAACGGGTTGCATTGCAGGGGCACTCCTGGGGCGGCTACCAATCGGCTTACCTGATTACCAAAACCGATTTATTTGTTTGCGCAGAATCAGGAGCGCCTGTAGTAAATATGCCCTCCGCTTACGGTGGTATCCGTTGGGAATCGGGCATGAGTCGGGCCTTTCAATACGAACACTCGCAAAGCCGGATCGGCGGTTCCTTGTGGGAATACCCGATGCGCTTTATCGAAAACTCGCCACTTTTCAGCATGGATAAAGTGAACACGCCCGTATTGATCTTGCACAACGACAAAGACGGCGCCGTTCCCTGGTATCAGGGCATTGAAATGTATTCGGCACTCAGGCGTTTGGGCAAACCTGCCTGGCTGCTCAATTACAACGATGAGCCGCACTGGCCTGTCAAACTGCAAAACCGCATTGATTTTCAAACCCGTATGATGCAATTTTTCGACCATTACCTGATGAAGGCGCCTATGCCCCGCTGGATGCAACGAGGCGTTCCTCCCTTGGAAAAAGGCATCTTGCAAGGATTGGAAGATGGGGAGTGATGCTGGTACTGGATGCTGGACTGTCGACTAAGTTGGCTCTTTTATTTCACTTCCTTTTAAAACAAACCAAACTACATAACTAAAGCAAAGGAAAGGAACTAAAAGTGCCATTTTCATGCCGCCAAATTGTGAAAACAAACCGGCCAACGGAGGCAACACAGCTCCGCCTACAATAGCCATAATGACCAGGGAGGATGCCAGTTTGCTTTCAGCCGGAGGCAGTCCTTTGGTAGAAAGTGCAAAAATGGTGGGGAACATGATACTTTGGCAGAAGTAGGTAAACATCAAACAAACGATGCCGATAAATCCGCCGAAGAAAAAGGCAGCAGCCACTAAGACAACAGCTGCAATGGTGTAGTATGACAGTACCTTGCGCGCCTCCATGCGGCTCATCAGGTAGGTGCCGAGGAAACGGCCGAGCATGAATAAAACCAGGGCAAAAGAAGCATGAAAGCCTGCAATTTGCTCGGGCGTCATACTTTCTGTGAAACGATAAATGGTTTGCACGATGCCCAGGTGTTTATCGGGCGCAAAATCGAGTTTAAAATCAACAAAATAACCCCAAAGCGTAGCTTGGGCGCCTACGTTGGCGAATTGAGCAAGTACACCGAGTTTTAGATGGCGGTACCGGCCAAAAACGCTCCAAATGCTCACTTTCCCCTCGGCCTGTTCTTCTTCTCTTCCTATTTCCGGCATTTTGGTGAGTGCAAAAAGTACCGCTACGGCAGCAACGATGGCGGCCACTGCCAGGTATGGGCCTTGAACAGAAAGCGCTTCTTCTACCTTGGCCGCCTGGATCTGTTCGGCGGTCATGGTTGCCAGTACTTCGGAGGTGTATTCTTTTTTGGAAAAAATAAACAGGCTACCGATGACCGGCCCCAGAATAATGCTGATGCCGTTGAAAGATTGGGCAAAATTGATACGCCATGCAGCGTCTTTTTTATCTCCCAGGATTGTTACATATAAATTCGCGGCAGTTTCAAGGAAAGCGAGGCCGCTGGCAATCGTGAACAAAGCAAACAGAAAAAACCCGTACACACGCAGATCGGCTGCAGGATAAAAGAGCAACGCGCCCAAGGCATACAGGGTGAGTCCCGCAAGAATGCCACGTTTGTAGCCCCATTTTCGCATAAAAATGCCGGCAGGAATGGCAAACACAAAATAGCCGAAATAAAAAGCAGAATCAACAATACCGGCTTGAAACCTGCTGAGATCGAGTGAAAACTGGAAATGGCGAATGAGGGATCCATTCAAACTGTTGGCGATGCCCCAAAGAAAAAAGAGGCTGCAAACCAAAGCAAAAGGAACTAAATAAGGGTTGCGGGTAGAGGTGTTGTTGTTCATGGTTGGCTGTTTCGTTTCAGGGAGCAAGGATAATGAAGTTTTTTATCTTCGATGCCCTGAATTTACCAGCCAAACGCCAACTATTGTAACAGCCATTCCGATGGCAATCCAAATATTCAGTAATTCTCCCAGAAAAAGCCATCCGAGCAGTATTGCAATGATAGGATTGATATAGGTGTACAAAGATGAAACTGTAGCGGACAGATGTTTTAATACGAACATGTACAACGTAAAAGCCAATGCCGAACCAATGGTGGCCAGGTAAACGACCGAGATCCAACCTTCGGTTGAATGATTGATTTTCCAGGTTGGGTCGAACAGAAGGCTCATCACAATACCACCCAAGCCACCTGCCAGGATTTGAAATCCCGCATTTACCAGCGGAGAAACATCATGGGAGTTGTATCGTTTGGCCATGACAGTACCCAGCGACCAGGTGACACAGGATGCAAAACACCCTGCAATACCCCACCTGTATTCGGATTGTGCAAAATCAGCCCAACCATCGTGAAACACAAGGGCTAAACCGCCGAAACCCAGTAAAACGCCGGCTACGATACGGGCATTGATTTTTTCAGTTCCTTGCCAAAACAGGTTAATCATTACGACCACCACCGGAGTTAATGAGCCGATTATGGATGCCAGGCCGGAAGAAACGTATTGCATGCCCCAAGTGATGAACCCGTTACCGCCCGTGATGGTAAATATGCCGGTCAGCGCCTGCCGGCGCACATAGACTGCTCCTGGCCAGGTCCATTTACCCACGGCTATCGACCATCCGATCAGTAGCAACCCAGCGGCAGTTTGTCGAATGCCAACCAGTAAAAAAGGTGGAAAATCACGAACAGCATATTTGATGGCCGTATAAGTGGTGCCCCAAATAATGCAAATTGCAGCAAGTGCCAGGTAAGCGCGGGTATGATTATTCATACGACTGGCGTTCGAAAAACCATTTGAAAATCGTTCATTTCATAACCTCCTCCAATCGGTATGTCGATGCAGGATTCAATCACAAAACCCACTTTGAAATAAAAGTTGATGCTCTTGAAATTTTGCCGGTTTACGGTTAACCGCATCTCGGTCATGTCCGGACATTGAGCCAATACGCGTTCAAGGATGATTTTGCCCATTCCGGCGCCCCTCCGGCCATTGTCGATGTAAAACTTATGTAAAAAATACTTGCCAGGTTCCTGTTTACTGACGGCGGCATAGCCCAGTACCTGATTCTCCCATTCTGGTAAAAAAAACTGTTGGCCTGCCTGCATTTGTTTCACCAATGCTTCCGGCGTGTAATTCAGGTTTAGCATGTACTCCACCTGCTCCGATCCGATAACAGAAGGATAGTGTGCGCGCCATATCCGATGTGCCATTTCAGAAATCAGTCCGGCGTCAGCTTCAGTTGCAAGGCGGAGTGTCATAAGGTATTGATGGTTGGTAGTGGCCGCGTATTGTCACACCCAAGCTGGATTATTGTTTGGCGTTGAGCAGTTCCAACACTTGTTTGGTAATATCCAGGCTGTCGTTTGCCATCAGGATTTGTCCGCCGCGGGTGTAGGAAAGGATATAGTCGTAGCCGATTTGGCTGGAGAGTTTTTTTAACTGCGATTCAACATTGGCGTAAAGGTCGTCGAAGGCCTTTTTTTGATCATCGCCGAGGGATTTGCTCATGGATTCTTTTTTCTCTTCCAGTTTCTGGGCGCGCTGGCGCAGGGCCATATCCGCTTTTTCGGCTTCATTTTGGGTCATGGTGCCGCTCTGGAATTTTTCCTGCAGCGCTGAAGCGTCTTTCATCAATGCTTCTTCTTCGGCAGCTAATTTCTTTTGTGCGCTTTCCATGCGCCCTTTGATGGCTTCCTTTTGTTGTTTGAGCCATTCATATTTGGCATCAAGTGTATCGGCATTGACGAATGCGATTTTTGCACCTCCGGCCAATGAAGCCGGTGGCGTTACACTTGGCCCATTGTTGTGGTTTGATTTGGAATTGAGGTAGTACAAGTGTCCAACCAGGGCAAAAAGAATGATATTCAGAATGATGGGTAAATTCTTCATGTAAAATAGTAGGTGAATAGATGGATAAACTTCCAGAGGATTTGAAAGTTTGAAAGCGCAAAATTCGAAAAATTTGGGGATTTCAGCGGATAAAAGTGAGGGGCGATGGCGCCTCTTTAATCTCCTTTGGCCGGGTGTTGAACCTGGTCCCATTTAAGCCCGATGATTTGTTCCAGTTGAATCTTAGCCATTTCCAATTCTGCTGCGGCTTGAATTCGTGCTTCACGGGCTTTGTAGTACGCAGCCGACGCGGTGGTATACTCTTCCAGTGTTTTTTCATCGGATTTGTACAGTTGCTGAACGATGATGTAGGTGTTGTTCAGTTCTTGTTCTACCAATGATCGTTCCTTTACGATTTCGCGGGCCAGTTGGAATTTGGTCCAACGAGTTAAGGCTTCGGCCCGGATTTCCAGTTTAAGCTGATTTTGGCGGTCGGTTGCGATATCCAGGCGGTTGTCGCTGATTTTGGTTTTTTCTTTTTGGGTTACAATATTGTACAGGTTGAGGGTCACGCCGAGGTTGTATCGTGGAAAAAAAACATTGCCGGCAGCATCGGTGTTGCCCTGAAGGTTGGATTCGTTGATATTGAACGATGCCTGCACATCGCGCATCCATTCTTTTTGAGTATTTTTTTTCTCACCAGCAGCAATCTGGACTTCCCTTTTTGAAATGTCGCTTTGGGGTTGGTTCATCCAGGCCAGCTGTACGATATATTCCGCAATATCGCGCGATTTTGTATCAATGGGTTGAATGACGGCATCAAAATCGGTGGTTTGGGCGAAGGAGGATGATACAAGTATTAAGAAAAGGCAGGTATGTGAGAACTTTGCCATGGGAATGCAGTTTAAATCGGTGAATATACTTTGATTAAAGTGGTTTTAATGATTTGGTTGTTTTTAAATTGTTGATTTTTAAGTGATTATGCAATCATTGATTTCACAGCCAATTACCTTGGCGTATAAAAATACGCTGAAAAAACAAATCCTCCGGGTTTCAAATTGAAACACCGGAGGATCCCGTTTTGTGACCACGACTGGAGTCGAACCAGCACATCCGTAAGGACACTACCCCCTCAAAGTAGCGCGTCTACCAATTCCGCCACGTGGCCTTCGTCGGAAGCGGGTGCAAAATTACTGCATTTTGGTAAATGAGGAAATAATGGGTAATAATTTCTTTGATTATCTGTAAAAGATTGGATGCTTAATCATGCTCAACCTTATGAAAACATGGATTTCAGTTTTTCAAAAAATCCCTTTTCATCTTTTCCCGGGTTGGGTTGGAAGTTTTGCAT
>JAEUUR010000203.1 GCA_016787465.1 Saprospiraceae bacterium
TTACAACTCGTTTGTGGTGGATCGTCAGTTGATCGGTACGGTAGGCGCTCTGTGGTATCGCGTTGAAACGGCTTCCGACAGTGCGAGCAAGAAGATGATTCAGTCGAAATAATAGTTCAATTCAGTGCAAAATTTGAAGGGCATTCCGGTGAATCCGGGGCGCCCTTCATTTATTCTAGTGGTGCGTAAAGACTAACCCGATAGAATAGGCTTTACGCACCACCAGTGGTTATGTATCAATTTTTAACAAGGAGATAAAAGGCAAACAAAAGTGTTTTCAAATACCCTTTCGCCTCTACCACCACTTATTTCTGCTTGCAATTTTTTGTCAGAGTATCCATTTGAAGCAAAAGCGACCCGCATGGCAAAATTTGCTTTATTTCTATAGTTGTACGGTTACCAGTTAAATGCTATGTAATCTGAGTGCATATTAGGATTTATTATCGTGCCACCTCCTTTGAAACACTGAGTTTTGCATTCTACTGAGTTTTGGGCAAGCTAACAAAATTAATTTTTGTCGCTTTTCGACGAAGACATGGAGTCTTGCCTCTGTTCGTCGGGTTCTTTAACAACACATCAACAAAACTATAAATTTTATGCTGAGAAAACAATCTTCAATGGCTATTGCATCATGTAAAATTTTGACGACTTTTAGAAAAACAACATTCACTTTTTCACAAACTAGCCGGGCACTTCTTTGGGTAACCGCCCTGTTTTTTACCTTTTCTTCCTCGGCTCAAATCACCATGACTTTTGATACCGGAGCCAGTCACAACGGATTTTCGTTTAGTGGTTGGGGCTGGGATGCCCCTTCTCAGGTGCTGTATCCGACCAATGCCGGCGTCGGCGATATTGCCCAGATTACCAAAAACTCGCTGACTTGGGATTTGGTCAGTTTTCAAACCCGCAAATTCGGAAATGGGAACGGAACCTGGGAAGCTAAGTCCGACAAAGGCGATGTGTACACATTTGTGCCCAATCAAGGCAGCGGTTTTATTACCCATACTTTAAATTGGGTCGGAATTAGCTGGTTACAAATCAAATTGATCAATATAAATAACGGAGGAAACCAATCCTTTGATTTTGACAATGTGATTTATTTTGAAAATAATACGCCTCCCTGCATCATTTCGCTCGACGGTATTTCAAAACTTAATGCAACATGTTGCCAGGATAACGGTATCATTATCGTTACACCGGCAAGCTGTACCTGCGTTGGGCAATTGGAATATTCAGCGGATAACGGAGCTACTTGGCAAACAAGTAATTTTATCAACAACCTTGCTCCCGGCAATTACACGGTAAAAATTCGGGACAGTGGAAACATCGGTTGCCAGGATGCGTACATTGGCAATCCAGTCGTCGTCACGGCAGTGCCGGATGTGACCTTGCCGAATGCCGTTTGTCAAAATCAAACAGTTCAATTAAACTCAAGCGGGCAAGCAAGCATCACGGGTTCTCAATTGAACAATGGATCGACGGACAACTGTGATTTTGCGGGGATGACTTATACCGCCAACCCAGGCACACTCAATTGCAGTCATGTTGGAACTACCACGGTCACATTGACTGTAACGGACAATTGTGGAAACACCAAAACCTGTACATCGACGGTTACTGTTCAAAACCTGATTCCGCCTACGGCGGTATGTAGAAATGCCACGGTTCAACTTAATTCAAACGGAACTTATACCCTCAATCCGAGTGTCGTTGATAATGGCTCTACCTTCAACTGTGGCGCACCAACGCTCAGCGTTTCTCCAAATTCCTTTAATTGCAACACCTTGGGCTCCCAAGTTGTAACCCTAACTGCGACGGGCAACAACGGCCTTACCAGTACCTGCACAGCTACTGTAACGGTGCAGGATTTGACGCCGCCGGCTGCTCAATGTAATAACGTAACGGTTCAATTGGATGCCAATGGAAATGCCTCTGTGACAACGACACAGATCAATAACAACTCCGCAGACGCATGCGGAATTGCGAATATGTCAGTCACTCCAAATAGTTTTACATGCTCAAATGTGGGTACAAACACCGTAACCTTAAGCGTCACTGATGTTAATAATAATACGGGCACCTGTACGGCTACCGTAACGGTTAAAGGACTTAGTCTAGGAGACCTGGTGTATAAAGACTTGAATCGAAACGGCGTTTTCGATGGTACTGATGAGGGTATCAATGGCGTACTTTGTAAACTGTACATTGACGACGGCGACGGTGTGCTGGATTCCGGAGATGGCGCATCCATTGCGACTTTCACTACAACTACCCTCAGTGGTCAGGCGGGTTACTACACCTTTCAATTCCTTTGCCCAAATAATTACATTGTGGAAATCGCTGCCTCCAACTTCAATATGGGTGGGCCTTTGTACGATGCCGGATTATCTGCTGCTTTGGTGAGCAGTCCAATCGGTGGCGCAACCGATCCGGATGATGACCTGAATGACGATGATAACGGCGATCCTGTAGCTGGATATGGCGTTGCTTCCAACGCGATCACACTCAGTTTTGCCGGAGAACCGACATCCGATGGTGATTCGGATAATAACACAAACCTGAGCCTCGATTTTGGTTTTAAAACGCCAACGAACGTCAGTATCTCAGATGTGATTTTATCGGAAGGAACTGGTGGAACAACTACCGCTTTTAATTTTACGGTGACCCGCACCAACAACCTGGAAGCATTCAGTTTGACAGTGAACACCGCTAACGGAACTGCATCCAACACCGACAATGATTTCACTGCGATTTCAGGCGGTACGGTCAGTTTTACAGCAGGCGGAAGTTTGACAGAAACCGTGTCGGTGTTGGTAAATCAGGATAACAAAGTGGAAGCAAATGAAACATTTAACGTAGTAATTTCAAATGCGCCGCCCGGAGTAAATATCACGGATGGTACTGGTATGGGTACCATCAACAACGACGATAATTCGGTGGTAACATTGTCCGGAAGCGCAACTCAGAACGAAGGCACAAGCTTTGTTTTTACAGCAACTTTGAGCAACCCTGTGCAGGGCGGCTTCTCTGTGGCTTATTCTACGCACAATGGTACCGCAACAACAACCGACAATGATTATACGGACAACGACGGTGCCTTATCATTCACAGGCAATGCCGGAGAACCTCAAACCATAACGGTTGCCAGCACCACTGATTCCAAAGTTGAACTTGACGAAACCTTTACCGTTGCCCTTGGAGCCATCACAGGCGCACCCGCGGGTGTGACTACGAGTGGTTCGCCGCAAACGGGTACAATTCAAAACAACGATGCAGCGGTAGTATCCATTGCTGCTAATGTCAGCCAACCAGAATCCACTACTCCGCAAATATTTAGCGTGACGCTCTCCAACCCGGTGGATGTAGTGGTTACCCTACAATTCTCAACTTCCGATGGTAGTGCAACTACCACCGACAACGACTACACCGGCATTGCCGGCCAAACCGTGACGTTCCCGACGGGGTCAACTACCGCCCAAACCGTCAACGTGACGATTGTTAACGACAACAAGGTGGAAAATGCCGAAACTTACGATGTGGCAATCGGCACCCTGAATGCCAGCGGTCGCAACGTATCCCTGGGTACTTCTGCAGGCACAGGTACGATTAACAACGACGATGCCGCTACGGTAACCCTTTCGGGTGGAGGTTCTGCCAACGAAGGCAACACAGGCACCACTCCGCGCGTCTTCACCGCTACCCTCAATAATCCCGTCCAGGGAGGATTTACAGTACCTTACACCACCGACGACGGTACGGCAACGACGGCCAATAGCGATTATGTAGACAACGATGGCACGCTGACTTTTGCCGG
>JAEUUR010000210.1 GCA_016787465.1 Saprospiraceae bacterium
AGCGCGCATGTCGGTCAATTTCGCCATCGAGGGTAAAATCAACCAGAATCTTGGCTCAGAGGTCGGGCGTCGATTTAAAATTGAAAAACCATCGCTGCTGGAAACGTTTATGTTTTATGTTTCTGAAAACAACTTTGACACAGTACGTTTTCGAATCAATGTGTACGATTTGCGAAAAGGCGAACCGGCCGAAAGCCTGTTGCAGGAAAATATAGTTGTGACCTTACCTGGTAAAAAAACGGGGTGGGTATCCGTCGATTTGAGCCCATATGATGTACGCGCCGACGAATGGCTGGCTGTTGGTGTAGAATGGATTTACGGGAGTCAGGGCGGCTCGAATTTAAGTCTTCCGATTGCCATGCCGGTGGTGGGCAGCAAACATTACTACAAATTCGGCAGTCGAAACCGGTGGAAATCGTTTGCAGGCATGTCGTCGGCGATGGTGCTCAAAGTGCGGCAGTGAGTAGATTTATCGCCTGTTGATTTTCCAGATCAAAAAGGCGCTTAACAAGGTGACAATGGTAAATCCTTTCTCAAAGGTGGTTTGAGCAAAAAGGTTTCCTATCGTATTGAGCATGAAAATTGCAAAGAAAACCCACAGGATGACGGAGAGTGCTTTTCTGCTGAATACGGGTTTTACGAAGTTCCCTTTTTGAAGTACCACGTAAATAAAAAAGGAATTTACGAGGATAGAAACGGTTTCGAAAACATACATTTCTTCCACCGATTTGAGTCGTCCGCCCCAGGTGATTTCATACGGTATCACGCCGAGTACAATCGTAAAATGGAACAGGAGGGCGGCTAACGAAACGCCAATCAGAATTTTAGAGAAAATCGGGTTGCTGTTATTCACGCTCAGGGGAATGATGGTTGGAAAATAAAGGACAAATTAAGGGAGTTTTTGCAGTAAAACGGTCTGCCTGTTTTAGTTGGTTTTCGACAGATTTGATCAGGAGGTCGGCTAAGTCAACAAAAACGAATATCGCGCCGCAGGAGCTTGTTGAGCAATCGCGGATTTTAGCCCATCGCTGCTAAATCTCTGGCAGTGAAACCCGCTTCCATTTCGATATGATACGGATGATAAAAACAATGAGCATACAGACGACGAGGGTGATTTTGTCGTCTACGCCTTGTTGATGCAGCAGAATATGTACCGTTCCACCGATTAAACAGGCGGTCGCGTATAATTCACCTTTTTTGAGCAAATCCGGAACGGTATTACTGATGATATCGGCCAGAAGCCCGCCAAAGGTTGCGCCAATGGTTCCCATGATGATCGCATAGCCGCCGTTGACGCCCGCCTGTACGCTTTTAAAAATGCCCAAGGCAGTAAAAAAACCCAAACCCATGGCGTCCGTAATAAAAATCGTGCGCTGAAACTTGATTTCCTTTTTATTGAGCATAAAGACAATGGCCACCGCCAGGGACACTAAAAACAAGGCCAAATAATCATTCATCCAACCCAGAGGGCGTATCCCGATCAGGATGTCGCGCACGGTGCCGCCCCCGTAAGCCGTTACGAAGGCCATCACTGCGGCGCCCAAAATATCCATCTGGTATTTCCGCGCCTTCAATGCGCCGGTAACGGCAAAAACAAACGTCCCGAAATAGGAAATGACTTGTATAAAATCCATGCTTTTAAATTCGAATGCGTATTCTGCTACCTGTCTATGGCTGGATTTCACATTTTCACAAAACGGCCATATACCGCCTTTGGATGATGAATTCCGGCAACCTTTACGAAGTAAAGACCTTTATTCCACGTTGAAATATCCAGTTCCGGAGCGGCGGTATATGTTTGTGAAAAGATGAACTTCCCGGATTGATCGATGATTTCAACGCGGAACGCAGCGCCAAATTCTTCCCAGGGATAGGCAAGTTGCAGTTTTTCAAAAGCTGGATTGGGCGACAATTGTAACCTGATGGTTTGACTGCCCGGCGCTTCCTGGGTGGGAGATTGATTAAAGTAATCCAGTATTTTTTGGTAATTCACATCTGCTTTTGCGCAGTCTTGAAAAATACCAATCGAGGTTTCCACCCCATCTTGTTTAAAACACTTCAAATTGATGGCATGCAGGCAATCTACGCTAAAACACGAAAAGCAAAGGGGGTAGAAAAAACTATAGATTGAGCCGACGCCTTCGATCACTTGCGTCGCAAGTCCGTTGCTAAATGGAGGTGTTTGAGCTGTAATCCGCCTCGCCGGCATGGTATTGGTAGTTGATACTTCTTCTACCAGACAGGTTTCGTCTTGGAAAAACAAGTCGCCCACGCCAAGCCCGAATGCGTACAAAAGTTCGGTGGGAGCGCCCGGATTAGCGCGATACATCCAAACGTCGGCAGAGTCGCGGAGCAGGCCGTCGGGCGCTGGCGCCACAAACGATTCACTGTGGCTGGATGGCGAAGTACAATAGATTTCTGTGTAGGATGAAACAAACAAACGGTGCCATTTTATGCCTGCCAACATCGTATCGCCCTTCAGTTCATAATATTTCCAGGTGTCAATGGTGCATCCTCCGGGTGGTATATTCGCCGTTTGATATTGATTGTAAACCCACCTTTCATTTCCTTTTAATGGAAAATTTTGAGCAGAAAGGTGCATAGTAAGGCTCAAAAAGAGCCAAATCGAGAAGTAATGGTTTTTCATATTGGATATTTTTAATGGAGTGGTTATGTTTTAAACGCATAAAGCATCTATGAAGTTGCTAAATTCGACTGCATCCGTTGAATAATTCTCCCATCTTATAACAAACGTTGTCTGTCTTGATCAACGAGTTTTTTCAGTTCTTCCACACTGGGCAGTTGCACCAAATATTTGCTGACAAAAACCTCCTGCGGCAAATCCAGGGTTGCGTATTCCACTAAAGAATCTTCCTTGTCCGCACACAAGATGATTCCCACCGGAGGGTTGTCAAATTCGGCCAGTTCATTTTTCCTGTAATAATTGAGGTAAACATTCATTTGTCCGGCATCGGCATGGTCGAATTTACCAATTTTCAAGTCGATGAGCACATGACACCTAAGTATACGGTGGTAAAATACCAGATCGATCCGGTAATGGGTATTTCCAAAGGAAATGCGTTTTTGCCGTGCCTCGAAACAAAACCCTCGGCCCATTTCAATCAAAAACTGTTGCAAGTGGTTGATAATGGCTTGTTCCAGGTCGGATTCCGAATACTCGGGTTTTTCCTGAAGCCCCAGGAATTCCAGCAAAACCGGATTTTTAATGATATCCGCCGGAGCCAAAGGTGCCGTCCCTTTCACTTTTTCCAGC
Source organism: Saprospiraceae bacterium (assembly GCA_016787465.1). Classification (GTDB taxonomy): domain Bacteria; phylum Bacteroidota; class Bacteroidia; order Chitinophagales; family Saprospiraceae; genus M3007. Next base: position 3,275 of record JAEUUR010000210.1, read on the forward strand.
ACCGCTTCCTGGTCGGTCGAGAGCCCCGTGCGTTCAAACAACAATGTACTCATGGCGCGTTCGAGTTCCCGCACGCCCCAATTATTTTTTATCGCTTGGATCTCGTAAAACGATCTTTTCAGGGGTGTGTCTGCACGAAGCAGCTCTACAAAATGGGAAAAGCTCAATCGGGAAAGCAGGATTTCAGGTGGAAAAGTGTGTTCAGATGGAGCTTGCAGGTTCATTGTTTCAAGTTTCGAAAGCAAAAACGCCAAGGCTGGGTCTTTTTGATTATCATTTACTTGAAATTTTGCAGACAGTGTCTGCAAAATTGAAGGATATGCCAAATAAAGTTCTTTACACCAATAAAGATTTCGTTCACTCAACCCTTTTATACCCCTCAATCTATTTGACAACTCTTTCAAAAGCTTCAAACCGTATTGCGCTCTATCTGCTCCATTTTGTTCATATTCAACAATATAGAAACCAATTAAGGTATTCCGTATGGTCAAAGCACTGTTTACCTGTTGTACAGCAAATCCTTGTGCAAAATCATGTGTTGCCTGAATAGCGGAAATGAGTTGATCTAAACGCATAAATAAAATATTTTGTTTTTTTAGTTGCACAAAATTAAAACATTTTATATCAAAAACAAAATAATTACTCAAGTATTTAATGCAATTCCGGCTTCATAAACTGATTCCTTTTGAGCTCCTGCCCCTGAAGCCCACCAAAACCACGATACCCCAAACCGTCACCAGCATTCCGATGTATTGCATCATGTTGTCGTTTCCATAATCACAGAGGAATACCACATCGGTCAAGCCGTGGAACAAGGCGCAAGCTAAGAGGCTCCCTTTTGCGCCATTGAACAACCAGGTGAACAACACCGTTCCCGCCAGGATGCTGAAGTACCAACCTGCTGCCCCTGCCCAATCCATAGACGTATAACCAGGCCGATAGGTGAAAAGCGGCAAATGCCACGCTGCCCAAAATGCCGATAAAATGAGCGTAGCAACAAATGGGCTATATCTCTTTTGCAAACGAGGTAATGCAAAACCCCGCCATCCCACTTCCTCGCCATAGCCGAAAAAGAGGATGTTGTACAGGATAAAACCAAAGATATTCAATTCCGGGAACTCGCTGCTCAGACCCAACTTTGAAAAATCGGGGAAAGCGCCATCTGAAAATGTAGCGATCATTCCACCCAATATGGCAAACAGGAAAGGCAAAAAAACAGCCACTAACGTCCAGTTCAAGGGTTTCCACTGGAACATGCGTTTCCAAAGAAGTCGCACCTCCGGTTTTCCATTAAAGATAGCAGTGGTCAGAAATGCAGCCAGCATGGGCCCCAAGCCCCCGAAACCGTGTTGATAAGGCAAAAAGGCTCCAGGATTTATGCCCAAAAAAGGGAGCCAAAGCGGCGCCCACAGCAGCCAGGAAATCGCGTAGGCAAAGATGAAAAAAGAGGCCAGTTCTTTAATTTTCATGTTGAAACCCGGATTTATTGATTGTTTAGTTCACGTGGCTCCGTATCTGGCTTTGGTTACGTTGAATTGATTGCAACTTTGAAGAAATATCACTGTCACTCGAGCCTATTTCATGAAATACCAAATGCTTTTAACACCCGCAAAGCCCGCAGGGTATTCCAGCGACTTGGCCGGCCTGCTTTTTCCATGTCGAAATGTACCTGCCCGGGGTGTTTGGCTTGGAGGGGCCACCAGCCTTCCGCCTTGCGTTTGGAAACCAAGAGTTGAAGCGCATCGTCCATCCGTGGGTCATACGGTGTTTGTGCTTTTTGGAAATAATCAAGTGCCCGTAAAATGTCGTATTTCCAACGGCTGGGCCACGACAACATGGTCATTTTAGGATCGATGACAACGCCGGTTTTGTCCGATTTAAACAACCGATGCATCAGAATGAACTCCCTGGAAGCAGCCGCAGCTGCCTGCAGTTCATCCAATCGATAGGTATAACCGTTTAGTTGATATTCCAGCAAACCCTCCAGCACCGAAATGGTGGAATGCAGCGAACTGTGCACACAACCCTTGCGGTTCGATTGACAATTGAACCCTCCGTCGCCAACGTGTTGTGCCAGCAAAAAATCCACAACAGACATCAGCTCCAGTTCTTTTGCGCCAAAATAACAGGCGAAATTGAGGAACATTCCGTTGACGCACACATCACTCCGTTGGGTGCTTCCGATGGGCAAAATGCCTCCGTCGGGTCCTTTCTCGGTGTTCAACACCCGTTCGATGGTTTGGCGGATTTCGGGTATCGTGGGTTCTATTTGCAGGTTTTTTAAATCGAGCAGGGTGTAATGGGTTGAAATCCATTTGGGTTGGTAGTAATCTTGCCCCCAGCCGCCATTCGGGTTTCTTTTTGCTAAAAACGCACTGCCCCAGCCTTCACTTTTGATGCGTTGTTGAAGTTCGGGCATAACCCGGCCTTTTAAATCGCGATGTGCCTGAAACTGGATGGCTACATCGCCTTCGAGCAGCCAGTTGAAAATATGGTCGATGGTATTAATGGACATTTTTGGCCAGTTTGAAGGGGAAAGTTAGGGACAAATGCACTAATTTCCGGATACCGAAGTCATTGGCAAAACTGATATTCAGTATCGCAACTGCCGACCATTTATTGGGCTGTCTCAGGGTTCAAAAAAGAACTCCAGCGTTTGTTCACTTTTCGGATTGCCGGCATGGTCTTCGGCAATAATCGTAAGTACCAAGGCGGTTTTTTCCGTGAATCCGTTCACAATGAATGGGATGTTTAATTCAAGCGTTTCAATGGATGCAAAGGATTCATTCTGAACAAACAGCGGAGTGTTGTTGGATTTTGTTGTCAAGCTGATCCAGTATTGTTTCAAATTTTCATCACTGATGGTGGCTACCATGCTGAAATTGC
>JAEUUR010000223.1 GCA_016787465.1 Saprospiraceae bacterium
GTTTTGTGCAGTGATGATCCAGCTTTGTGATTGAGGTGATGAAATGGTTACTTCACTACAATCCACACAATTGATTCCAATATTAGGCGACCAGCTCCACGCATCGAAAAAAGAAGGGCGCTGAAACGTCATACTGTAATCAGAGCATTTGGGACTGGTTAAAGTGTCCAAATTAAGCACGGATTCCGTGGATAATGACACTATGAGCGTATCCGAACTTTTATTACCGCATTGATCGAAGGCGTCTACCCAATATTTCCCGGGTTCACTCACATCCAGTACCTGATCGCCGCTACCGTTGCTCCAGTGATAAGAAACAAATTCACTTCCTGCATCCAGAACAACCGCCGCGTTTTGACAAATTTGGATATCAGGCCCCAGGTTTACTTTCAGCAATTGGGGATCCGTCACGTACACCTCGATGGTGTCGAATGCCGAACCACACGGTGAAACAGCACTGACTATAATTTTTGCAGTCCCTGATTCGAAAAATTGAATCAAAGCTTTGCTTCCGCCAAGGGTTGTGTCTTCAGTAGCAGTAATCAAGCCCTGGACGCCTTGAAGCTCCCAATTAACAGCGTCAAAAAAACAAGCTGCTGTTTTTACCCGAAAGTTGAAGCCGGAAGTTTGATAACCGCAAACCGTATCAGGCGAATCCGGGTAGAAGGATATACGCGGTTCATAATTATTTGTGGCAATATTTACCGGCAATTCCCATTTGCCGATGGATGGGGAACCATTCACCGGCAAATCAATGTAATTCTCTTCATAATTGATGTGGGCCCCATCATTGTTGGGGGCGTGAATGACATCCAACCGGTACTTGATGGGAGAGAGTGAGAGTAATGGGTTCAAGTAAATTTTATGATCCGGCCCTAAACTTATGTCTTCTACAAATACCTGGAGTTCTTTTACCAATTGAACCGGTGTACCCGGCTGCTCCAAATCATATTGAAACAATTTTGTGGAGTTGTTTAATCCACCAAGTTTGCTGATGGTTAAATACAGGTAATGCCCATCCGGTGAAAATTCAAAAGCGCCTGCCGTGCCGGCAAATTCATTTGGCGGATCGGGCAACTTGCGGGAATTAAAAAACTTTCCGTTTTTCGAATTGAACTGGAGCAGATGAAGTCCATTTAATGGATCTAACATAACCAGTTCGGAGCCATTGGGAGAGAATTTCATGTCCATCGGTGCGGTTCCCAGAATCGGACCGGCTTCAGACTCAACACCAAATAAAAAGAAGGGATTGGTACCATCTTCGGACATTAATAAAGCATGCAGATGGTTGCTGCTCGGACGATGAAGTGCTATCCAATACCCTGATGGACAGGCTTTTGTGATGGCATGGCGGCGATTTATTTTGCTACTTCCAGAAGGGAGCCAACTAAAATCAAGCGATCCCAAGCCCATTTCCATGGTCAGGTCTATTTCATCAATGATCAAAGCTCCAGACTCATTTCGTATATTTAATACCATGCTTAGGCTACCTGGGTTCGGAATCAACTGCCCTCCAAGCCCGGCCAAGGCCGATGGTGCGATGTTATAATTGACCCGATTCCAAACCACATTTTTTTCATCCGAATATAACAGCAAGTTTCCATCCAGATCACAAAGTGTTGAAGTAAATGGCCCTACCTCGTTTTCAATGATCGTTACTGCGGGCGGGTTTTGGTTAAAATCGAGGCGATGCTTTCCAACATGCCAGATATTAAATCGCTTGGTTTGGCAAGGATCTTCCGGGCAATTGCAATCACTATCCATGCAATCCGTCAGGCCATCTACATCGTCATCGATGCCATTATTGCAAATTTCGTTGAATCGCGTACAAGTTTCGGTACATAACTGGGCTAAATTAGCTACCGTGGTATCTACACTTACGGGCGGTGCATCTATATAAACAGGAACAGTTTCCTCCAACAAAGGATGGCTGTAACCAGGAGGGCTATAGGTGGTGGTTCGAAAAGGGTAGGTCAATGGCATGCAATCGCCGGCAAAACCCGACCAATCCAAACGCGCCAAATACAACTCTCTGGGCAACAAAAAATCAATACCCAAGGATGTGCCTACCGCATAATACCCCCCGTCCGGATGTAGGAGTGCTTGATTGAAATAAACAGACTGATATGGATACACCCGCGACCAAGTCGGAACAAGTTCATTGTCAATTTTTGTAACCTGACCTCGGTTGATTATTTCCGAAATTGCTAAATATCCCCCTGCGGGCAATTGAAATAAATGGTACGTCTTATCCCCTTTTTTTGACCAAATAAAATTCCCGAGGGTGTCCGACTTGATATAGATTCCGTCGTCTGGCCCAAATAGCAAAAGAGAGCCGTCTTCAGGCTGATAAAAGAGTTGAATTTCTGCGGGCACCTGCGACACAGATGAAAGATGGTTGAATGATTTTTTCCACAAAAAATCACCGGTTGCGCTCGCTCCGATCAAAATCTTGCGATTTTGGGTGTCTTTTCCGGCAAAAACCAAACGCCCTGAAGGCAGTTCAACGGCAGCACTTAAACTTAAACCGAAAGATAAACTGCGTTGGAATTGACTCCAAATCAGGTTGCCATCCTGATCTATTTTAGCCCAAAGCATACCATTGTCCAGGTAACCGCCACATACCACAATATGGCCATCCTGGGTTTTGATCAAATCATTTATGGCAACAAACTTTCCT
>JAEUUR010000262.1 GCA_016787465.1 Saprospiraceae bacterium
GCCTACGCCATCGATCAAACACCCGACGGCGGCCTCATCATCGGTGGCAACACCTGGTCGACCGACGGCGACGTAACCGGCTCAGAGGTTATGGGCCCACCTGATTTTTGGATCGTTAAATTGGGCCATGAATCCGTAGCGGCTGAAACGCCGGAAACCGAAAACCTGGAAATTTATCCCAGTCCAGTCAACGACGTACTCTCCTTAAAACTCCCGCAAGCGCCCATGCAGGTGCGCGTGTACGATCTCAGCGGAAAGCAAGTAGGCATCGTACAGCCTCGCCCCGATGGCCGACTTGACGTTAGTCACCTGTCTGCCGGTTTTTATTTCCTGGAGGCCTGGAGCGAAGATGGGCGCCGACTGATTGGCAGGTTTCAAAAGCACTGATAAATTCAATAGTTGGCAGGTTGAAAAAAGTGCAACACCATTTCTTTTCAACCTGCCAATGAAAAACGATCTTTCGACGATGTTTGCCTTAAATTTTTTCATTTTTTGCCAATCAGAGCGTTACCTTTGCGACCGCTTCTTACAAAAGTAAGACGCATATCTATTTAACACTCTGATTTTCAATTAATTAAGCAAAAATGGCTTTAATCGGAACGATTCGTAAAAACGGATGGATTCTCATTGCGGCAATGACACTGGCTCTCGGCGGGTTCATTTTGATGGACATTGTGTCAAACAGCCAACGTTACACCGCAGGTGATATCAACTCATTGGGTAAAATCAACGGGAAAGAAATCAAACGCAGTGAGTTCGAGAACTACGAAAAATTGGTTTACACAAAAGCAACCGGAAATACTTACCAAATCCGCTCTCAGGTTTGGGATTACTTCGTGGCAGAAGCCGTCGTATCGCAGGAAGCGGAAGCCGTAGGCTTGGGCGTATGCAAAGATGAACTACTCGACCTTCAATTCGGCACCAATATCAGCCCGGTCATCGTGGATCGCTTCAAAGATGAAGCCGGCCAACCCAACCGTGCCATGCTTGCCAGCGTAAAATCAGCGATTGAAAGTGGCCAGTTCACCGATCCTGTCAACCGCGCATACTGGGCCGTTCAGGAAAAAGAAGTTGTCAAACGCCGCTTGGAGGATAAACTGACTACGATGGTTAGCAAAGGCTTGTACACGCCCAACTGGCAGGCTGAAATGGTGTTCAAAGAAAGCAACGAACGTATCGACTTTACCTATGTAATGGTACCTTTCGACCGCGTTAAAGATGCTGAGGCGCCTGTTACCGACGCTGATTATAAAGCGTTCTTGGCCGAAAACCCGCACTTGTACGATCAAAAAGAAGAATCTCGTGTGTTATCGTATGTCGAGTTCTCGGTAACCGCTACGCTTGCCGATTCTCTTGCCACCAAACAAGCCGTTGCAGGTTTGATCGCTGGTTTTCAGGCTTCTAAAAACGACTCTTCCTTCGTTGTGGCCAACAACGGCGCCATGGATGCCGCCTATAAAAAGAAAGCACTGTTGCCTGTTTCTGCTGCCGATACCTTGTTGCGTATGCCGGTCGGTTCAGTTGTAGGTCCCTTCCTGGATCAAAACGAATGGAAAATCGGTAAAATTCTTGATCGCAAGGCAATGCCGGATTCTGTACGAGCACGCCACATCCTGATCCGCGACACACAAAACCCCGCAACCAAAACCACCATCGACAGCTTCTTTACCCTGATCCAATCAGGAAAGGCACGTTTTGATTCCATTGCCGTCAGGAATAGTCATGATACAGGTTCCGGCGCAAAAGGTGGTGATCTGGGCTGGTTCGCCGAAGGCGCTATGGTGCCTGAATTTAATGAGGTGTGTTTTTACACCGGCGAACAAGGCAAGATGTATCGTGTTGCCACTCAATTCGGTTGGCACATTGTTGAAATTACTGGTAAAAAATTCATCAAAAACGACGTAGGCGTCAAGGTCGCATACATCGGTCGCAGAATTGAACCAAGCAAAAACACCCAGCAGGTCGCCAAAGACAAAGCGCTCGCCCTGGTACAAGCCGCTAAAAAAATCGATGACCTGGTATCCCTCGGCGGACAACAAGGCTTTATCGTTCAATACTCACCTGCTTTGAAAGCAAGCGACTTCAACGTCGGTAGCGTAGGCGCAGGCGAAGATGCACGCAGTGTTGTGCGCTGGGCTTTTGAAGAAAACACCAAAGTTGGCGCCGTTAGTCCGGAGTTGTTCGTTTTCCGCGACCCACAAGGCGGTTATTTTGACAGCAAATACCTGGTGGCAGGTCTGCGTAATATCGTTCCTGCAGGCGAAGCCACCGTTGAAACGCTTAAAAGTTTGCAAGAAGCAGAAGTGAAGGTGAAAAACCGCAAAAAAGGTGAATTCATCAAAAGCAAAATTTCCGGCACTGATTTCGCCGCCATCTCCGCGCAATGGAATGCCCGCACAGATACCGTTCGCGGAGCCAGTTTCATGCAAAGCACAGCAGGCGAACCGCGCCTCCAGGGTCTGTTATTCAGCATGACGGCTGGCCAGGTGAGCGAACCTGTGGTCGGCTCCAGCGGCGTATTTATGGTTTCTCCGGTAACCGAACGCACTCAATTGCAGGTTCCTTCCGATTTGACCATGTTCCGCCGCCAGGCTACTTCCACTGCCATGGTGAATGTACGAACCAACCTGATCAAATCACTGATCAAAAAGTCCGAAATGAAGGATAACCGGGCCAGATTTTATTGAGCACTGATTAAATATAGTTTAAATATTACAGCCGCAAAACGAGTCCAATCGTTTTGCGGCTGTTGTTTTTTGGTTCACTCGCGTTCGAAATAGCCCTTAAAATTTGTATCCCTTCTAAATAAACCAATCAATTGCAGGTTTTTCCGAATGAAATTTTAATTCCCTCAGATTCCTTGGTAGTTTTGCGCAACCTTTAGGCGAAACTTCAAATTGCCCGGAGGATTTTTCATTCCATTTATTACTCAGTACTTTGATAATGAGTTGGTTTACCAAATTTCTTTCTTCTTCCATCGGCCAAAAAGTGCTGATGTCGCTCACCGGCATCTTTTTGATGTTGTTTTTGGTGGTGCATTTGTTGGGTAATCTCCAATTGTTGAAAGACGACGGCGGAGAAGCGTTTAATACGTACGCGTTTTTCATGACCCACAACCCGCTGATCAAAGTGATTTCCTATTCCTTGTACGCATTCATTTTGATTCATGCTTTTCAAGGAATTGCCCTCTGGCGCAAAAACCGCGCGGCACGCGGAAATACACGTTACGCTGTGAGCCACACCCGCAGTTCTGAACGCGCTTCACGAAACATGGCCTGGTTGGGTATTGTCATTTTTATTTTCCTGATGCTCCACTTGTGGCAATTCTGGTTGCAAATGAAAATGGGTGTACTGCCGCCTGTTGAAGTTCCTGCGTACGACCATCCGGTTCAAAACCTCTACATTCCAGTTGCAGAAGCTTACCAAAACATATTTTATGTACTTTTTTACGTCATCTGTATGGTGGTGGTTGGGCTGCATTTGTGGCACGGCTTCTGGTCTGCTTTCCAAACACTTGGGCTCGATCACCGGCGCTACACGCCCCTGATCAAGCTCGTCGGAATGGTTTATTCCATAGGTATGGCCGTCGGTTTTGCCATCATTCCTATTTGGATGTACCTGGCCGGTTAAACCGCCGCCCATACCACCCTCCCAAAGGATCAATTATCAACGAATTTTTACGCAAAGATCAATATGGCAAAGTCAACTGCCCGTACCGGAAAACTTGATTCAAATACACCAGACGGCCCCGTAGCCGAAAAGTGGTATAACTACAAAGGCCACGTAGCCCTGGTGGCACCGAATAACAAACGCCGTATCGATGTGATCATCGTTGGCTCCGGGCTTGCAGGCTCATCCGCAGCAGCAGCACTGGGCGAATTAGGCTATAACGTCAAGGTGTTCACTTTCCACGACAGTCCGCGCCGGGCACACTCCATCGCTGCTCAAGGCGGGATTAACGCCGCTAAAAATTACCGCAACGATGGCGACTCGGTGTTCCGTCTGTTCTACGATACAATCAAAGGCGGCGACTTCCGTGCGCGTGAAGGCAACGTACACCGCCTGGCTGAAGTGTCGGTCGATATCATCGACCAATGTGTTGCGCAAGGCGTTCCATTCGCCCGCGAATACGGCGGCCTGCTTGATAACCGTTCATTTGGCGGTACCCAGGTGTCGCGTACATTTTATGCACGCGGACAAACCGGCCAACAACTGCTTATCGGCGCATACCAGGCGTTGAGCCGTCAGGTAGCCCAGGGCTCAGTGAAGCTGTATAACCGCCACGAAATGCTCGATGTGGTAACCATCGACGGCAAATGCCGCGGAATTATTGCTCGTAACTTGCTTACCGGCGAAATCGAACGCCATTCCGCTCATGCTGTCGTATTATGTACCGGAGGTTATGGTAATGTGTTTTACCTGAGCACCAATGCCATGATGTGCAACACGACCGCAGCCTGGCGCGCGCACAGGCGTGGCGCTTTCTTCGGTAATCCGTGTTTTACCCAAATTCACCCGACTTGTATCCCGGTTTCAGGGGAATATCAGTCAAAACTCACGCTGATGTCCGAATCATTGCGCAATGACGGCCGCGTTTGGGTACCCAAAAAAGCTGAAGATTGCCAGAAACCGCCAACGCAAATTTCAGAAGAGGACCGCGATTATTACCTCGAACGCCGCTATCCGGCATTCGGAAACCTCGTACCTCGAGACATTGCCAGTCGCGCCGCCAAAGTGGTGTGCGACGAAGGCCGTGGCGTTGGAAAATCCGGCTTGGCGGTGTACCTCGATTTTGCCGATGCCATTAAACGCCAGGGCAAAGCGACTGTGGAAGCCAAATACGGCAACCTCTTTGAAATGTACGAAAAAATCACGGGCGACGATCCGTACACCACTCCAATGCGCATCTACCCGGCCGTGCACTATACCATGGGCGGCCTGTGGGTCGATTATGAATTGATGACAACCCTTCCCGGCCTCTATGCTTGCGGCGAAGCGAATTTCAGCGACCACGGCGCCAACCGCCTGGGCGCTTCAGCGCTGATGCAAGGTCTTGCCGACGGTTATTTTGTGTTACCTTACACCATCGGCTCATACTTGTCGAAAGAAATCCGTACCGGCGCAATTTCTACGAATTCGCCTGAATTTGAAGCAGTTGAAAACCAGGTGAAAGACCGCATCAAACAACTGATGAGCATTGGCGGTAAACAATCAGCTGAAAGCTTCCATCGCCGATTGGGTAAAATCATGTGGGATAAATGCGGCATGGCGCGCAATGCCAAAGGGCTGGAAGAAGCGATCAAAGAAATTCAAGCCCTTCGTGCTGAATTTTGGAAAGACCTTTTTGTGCCAGGCAGCACCTCGGAATATAATCCAGAACTGGAAAAAGCCTGGCGCGTAGCTGACTTTATCGAACTTGGCGAACTCATGTGCCTGGACGCCCTGCACCGCAATGAAAGTTGCGGCGGCCACTTCCGGGAGGAATACCAAACTGATAAAGGTGAAGCCCAACGCGACGATAAAAATTTCATGTACGTTGCCGCATGGGAATGGAAAGGGGAAGGAGAAAAAGCTGAATTGCACAAGGAGCCATTGAACTACGAAGAAATCGAAGTGGCAGCTCGTAGTTATGAATAATATGAATGCTTTACAATTTGACACAATCCATTTTAAATCATACAAGTTATGAAATTCAATCACTTGCTTTTGATCGCATTGTTCGGTGTTGCAACCATGAACAATGCCTGCAAAAAAGATGAAGATCCAGATAACAACAACAACACACCTGAAGTGATTCTGCCTGGAGAAGGCC
>JAEUUR010000280.1 GCA_016787465.1 Saprospiraceae bacterium
GTGGTATCTGTGTAATTGTCGAGGGTATCGGGCAAGCCGGGTTTTTCAAGGTGATGCCTTTTGTTGTAATTTTTCAGCAGGCTGTCAACACTTTTTTGCGTGGATGAAGTGCGCCATGACTCGGGCAGTTGCTCGTAGTCACGCCAGAAATCGTACAGTTCAGCTTCGTATTTCCAGGCATCGTACCTGGATATATCGTTGGTTATTTCAATCGTGTCGCCTTCGGGTGTCACCGCTACTTTGTCTATACTGACAACTCCGCCTGTTGAATGGTTTTGTTCTTTTCTGTTCAACACAAGGTTGGCCATAAAAAGAAACAAAAACATGACGATGGCAAACATCCGGAGTGGGTGAGGGTACCTGTCTTGCTTGCCCTTGAAAAACTCAAGGGTAACTTTCCCTGGCATAAACAATTGCCAGCAGGTGCGTAAGAATTTTCCTTCCAGGTGAAAAGTAGCATCCCACAGTTTGCGCAGCAAAGCACTCATCCTGACTTTACCATCGGAATCTTTTTGTCCGCACGACGGGCAGAACCGGGCTTTCCCTGGCAGAGGATGGAAACAATTTTTGCAATACCGCTTCATTTGTAGGCAAAGGTAGAATTTATTGGTTTGGCGGTTTGGCTCTGGCAGAATTACTTTTGCTATGTAAAAAAGTAAAATATTAATTTCAACTCTTCTCTTATGGATCTTCTTGGAATCGGTTCTCGTGTGAAACACCCTGCCTTTGGTGATGGTGTTATTGTTCGGTTGCATATTGCCGCATATGAAGTTTGTTTTGTTCAGTTCGGTTTAAAAATGGTTGGAAAGGATTATGCCAACTGGCAGGTGGTTGAGCATATCCCTGCTGAAGAATCGGTTTCATTCAGCGAAGCTGAAAAATCACTGGTTAAGATTCTGCGTTCCTGGGCCGGCGTCGGCCTGGAAAAGGTTGAACTCGGCGATCGATGGAAAAACGGCAAAATGATCCTCCAGGCCGATGGCATGCAACCCAAAGAAGTGTCGGTTGATGTGTTTTTCCATAAAATTGTGATGATGCGCGACCGCTTGCGCGTGCTCGAACAAAATATCAATGCGCACAAAAAACTCGATGATGAAGACAAGGTGAACCTTCAGCAATATATCACCCGTTGTTATGGCAGTATGACCACGTTCAATATCTTGTTCAAAAACAAAGAAGACTATTTTGTGGGAGAAGCCTCCAAGGATTAGTTCTCCCGAAGCTATAGCTTCGGGAAACAAATAAAAGCACCAAGGATTAGTTCTCCCGAAGCTGGAGCTTCGGGAAACAAACAAAAGGCCCCCGTTGTAGCGGTGGCCTTTGTCCTCTGCGCGTTTAAAAGTGTAGTTGTGAATTTGTGAGGCTAGGGGTTATTCAATGACAATTTTACCGGTATAAAGCTGACCGTTTTGATCTGTAATTTTGAAGAGGTAGAGCCCTGAAGTCAATAATCCTCTGTCAAATCGGAACGTAAAGCCGTCAAATTTTTCAAACCGCACCAATTGCCCCATTTGGTTTTGCAGTTCGAAGCGCGCGTTCTTAAGCGGAACATCGAACACAAATTCAGCCGTTGTTCTGGCTGGGTTAGGGATTACTTTAACTTTCATCAATTGTGCCGGATCATCGATACTTACCAGTGTGAGATGCTCGCGAATGGTGTGGAACGTTGTGTTGGTGATGATCGGATCATTGAAGTCGAAATAAATAGCAGCATCGTTGTTGATCACGGCTCCATCAGCTAAATCAGGTTTCTGCGACACCCTGAATTTTACATATCCATGAGAAGCGACTTCATTGATGTTGCTGTCGGGCAACATAATATTCGGAAAGTTGAAGCGCAGGATGTTGGTTTCCGTAATGCCGAATTCCATGGTGTGGCTGGAGGCGCCGATGCGTATGCTTGCGGGGTCTAAGAGGGCAGACAAAGTATCAATCACCACAATGTTAAAGGCGGTATCAGTACCTGTGTTTTGGAAACGAATCAAGTATTCAATATCTGTATTCGGCAACACTTGGTGTTCCGAACCCAAACCAGTCGGGAAGCCCTGTTTGTCGTTGGGGTCAAATGAGCCAATGTTTTGGCGGCAATCGAGCGCTACGAACGGACTATTGTCGCTTAAAGGAAACAAATTGATCAAGCCTAGCTGGTTGATGCCTCCGCAGCCTTCCAATGCCGCCGCTTGAATGCCGCCGAATGGGTGGAATGGTTCTTCTTCAGCTTCTATACGCCAGGTGCTGCCGTTGGCGGGGAATGACAAGGTCAATTCTCCTAATTGGTTGAGTTGGAAGGTGCTCGACTGGCGCATGATAATGTCTTCAACTACCACAAAATCAAGGAGTTGGGCCATATTTCCATCGCCGATGTTCGCAAGTTTCAATCGAACTGAATCGCCGTCGCATTCGGCGGTTACTTTCACATCGGCGCCCGTCCAGGCCAGGTTGTCGCGGCAGTCGTCGAAAGGGTATATACGTGCTTCTGTGCAGTGTGTAATACCCAATTCTGCATCGCAACTGATATATGCATCAATCCAGAACATTTGGCAGTCGCCAGGTTGAAGGTCGCCCAAATCGAACCGATACCGGTTGTTGCCTTGTGGAGTACCTGGAATCTGACTGCCTGTGTATGCGAGGTAATTGTCGAGATCTACTTCTACATAGGCATTCTCTACCACTTCACTATTGAGGTTACAGGCTTGAACATTGTATCGGTTGGTGAAACAACGGCGAAGAAATGGAGTGGCAATGCCGATACTCATTAATTCGCAACGTTCTTCCAAATGAACTGGGATGTCCTGTGTGACTGTTTGTCCGACGATGCCATGTACGGTGTAAAAGGTAGAGCAACCCTGACCGAAGTTTCCGGCATTGATCAGTGTGACTGTTGACACAGAATCCTGGCCGTTCATCACCACCGAATAATAACCCTGGGAGTCTGTTTGGACGGTAACTTCTTCACCGGTAGTGAGGCCGGTTACCTTAACCGTCCAGCCTTCGAGTACATGTTCGCCGGTTTGGTAATCGCAGGAGTTGCTCGTGTCCTGAAACACAGTGCCTTCTATTCCAACGAAAAAGGTGTCTATTATCCAGATGATTTGGCGGTATTCGTACATGTTCGCGTCGGCCGACCAAAAAGTAGAAAAGTCGGTTGGCGCTGGGTCGTTAGGAAATAAGTTGGAGATGGTTGGCGCCCATGGCGTCTGGGTACCCGCAGCGGAAACGATTGGGCCGGGCAGGTTGGCAGGGTGTGTCGATGTAGCATTCGGATTTGGATTGGGTACGACGGTTACACCTAAATTTGGATTATACGTACACCAATTGATGATTTGCCAGGTGCGTTCAATTCGATAATTGGCATTGGGATCATTGTTGAAAATTTGATCACTGTAGCCGGTACCCATTAACTCGCAATCTTCTCCAAAATAGGTTGGGGCGCCAAAATCGAGGTCGGGTGGTACGCTGCTGGCAATCACATCGTTCGGAAAACGGACATAGTAGTTCTGGTTGTAATTGACTTGTATCCGTTGCGAACAAATGCTTGAGTTGCCGCTGCAATCGAACGCTTTAAAAATTCGAAAAATGGTGCCCTGCTGGCAATTCGGGTTGTAACCGGATGCATTGATACTCGTTGCCACCGAATCAAGGCAAGCGTTATCAGTCAGCGTTGGAACTCCATACGAGGCGTACGTCTGATCGAAAGCGTCGCAGGTAACGGTTACATTGGGCGGAGCGATACAAACCGGATCAATTTTGTCTTCTACAACTACCTCAACGGTGCATGAAGTAACAAGCGGTTGGCCATTGTGGTATGCAATAGAACCATCGGGGTTTAATTGATATACGCGCATCAACACATTTTGAGTGGTGTTAAATTCGGCCGCATAAAATTTTATACTCTCCGACTCTGAAACTGCGCGTTCAAACTCACTCGGAAGATCAGGAGAAAGGTCGTCGCAAGGCACTTGGCCGTTGGTCGTATTTAGTCCTTGAACGACGGATGAGTATGGAGCAATCCGTTGCACAGTGAATTTCAGGGCGTTTCCACATTCATCATAGGAACCGGCGTTGAACGTTGCGGCAGGTACAAAAGCGATGGATCCTCCTTGCAGGGGGCCTAAAGCCGGCGGTTGGTTGTTGGGGCCGGCAGGGCCGTAACAATCGTTGGGATCGTCTGGCGCCAGGGATACATAAACGATTTCATTGCAAACGGCTACCGGCGGCAGGGTATCCGGGTTGCAATTCTGCGCCGTCATTTGGCTTTTGAAACTACACAGGAGTGCAATAATTATCAGCCATTTAGAGGTAATAAGTTGTTGGTTGTAAAGAAAGAATCTTTTCATAGGATTACCATTTCAATTTAGTTTGTTGATCTTTTTTTCTGATGATACAAAAGTGCGGCAACATCACCGGGACGCCAAAATCATTTTTTCAAATTTGTAGACTTGTTTTTTGAGTTTTAATTATTTAAATTATTGTAAATCAAAATTTTGATTAAAAAATAAAAAACTAAAATTCAAAATAATTTCAAATTTTGACTTTATATTTGTCGCTTGCACGGCAAATTATGGATCAAACCAGCCTCCAACACCTGATTCAGACTTTTTCACCCATTGAAAAACGGGATGCCAAACGCTTTCTCAATTCGCCTTTTTTCAATCAAAGAAAAGACCTGATAGATTTGTTTGAATTGTATTGCCATGCCCCGGATACTGGTAAAGTTATGGCCTGGCAACTAGTGGTCGGGGCTGAAACGTACGACGATCAAAAATTCAGACTGCTGCAAAGTTACCTGTTCAAATTGTTGGAGAAATACCTGAGTACCAAAGAACTCCTTTCTGATGAAGCTTCAGAAAAGCTGGCTTTGCTGGCTGCTTATAGAAAACGCAATGCAACCGATGCTTTTCAGCATGCACGAAAAAGTTTGGAAAAAAAACTGGCGTACTCACCTTACCGGAATGGGCAATTTCATGAAACCCAATTCAAATTACTTTGGGAAACACACCAACTGAATTACATCCAGAATCCGACCGATAATGCGCTGTTGAAGGAGCTGTCGAGAGCTTCCGATATCCAGTATCTCAGTCAAAAATTGCGTCTGATTTGTTTGTTGGCAGCACACCAATCGGTATACCAAAACAGCGATCGTCTCGACGACGACCAGTCGGTTCTGGCCCTGGCATCCAAAGAGGAATATTGCAATTTGCCGGCGGTTTCTATCTACTTGCTGTGTTATAACATGCTGACAGAGCCGGATAAAGAGACACATTTTCAGCAGTTTAAATCGTTTTTGATTTCAAAATCTGGCCATTTCTCCGGCAGTGAAATGCATGGGCTGTTTATCCTGGCAATCAATTATTGTATTCGAAAAATCAATGCGGGCCAGGATACCTATTCCAAACAAGTGCTGGAACTGTACCAAATCGGGCTGGAAAAAACCTATTTGTTCGAAAACGACCAGCTAAGCCGGTTCACATACTACAACATCGTGGCAATAGGCATTCAAACCGGAGAATTGGAATGGGTGCGCTATTTTATCAATGAATACAAAAATCGGCTGGAAAAAAAATTCCGTGAAAGTATGTTCAGCTTTAACCTCGCGCGACTGGAATATGCGCTGCGGAATTTTGGATTCGTATTGGAACTGCTTCAAAAAGCCAATTACCGGGATATTTTGTTGAATCTTTCCGCCAAAACCCTGCTGCTCAAAACCTACCACGAGCTTGGCGAACGCGACGCCCTGGAGTCGCACATGGATGCCATGCGCAATTACATCCACCGCAAACGCATCATTGGTTATCACCGTACCAACTACCTGAATGTAGTTCGGTACATGGAAAAGTTGATCCGGCTCAACTTGGACGATCGGCAGGCGGTAAATGCATTTGTTGATTCCGTTCGTAAAGAGCCGGTTTTGTCGGAAAAAAGTTTTTTTCTGAATCTTGGGAATATCCGATAATGTCATTTGGTTTTTAGTAAATTTGCAATTCAATTGCATAATTACTAAAAATGTTAATCGAAAGACAAATTAAACAAACGCTCCTGAACTTTCGGGAATGGTTTCCAATTGTGTACTTAGGCGGCCCAAGGCAAAGTGGTAAAACAACTTTACTCCGAAATTTACTTCCGGAACTACCTTATGCCAGTTTAGAGGATGCTGATACCCGCAGGCGGGCAGAAGAGGACCCAAGGCGATTTTTAAATGGGTTCCCGAAAGGAGCAATTCTTGATGAAGCGCAACGTACTCCGCACTTGTTCAATTATTTACAAGGATTGGTTGATACGGATCGAAGTAAACGATTTGTGCTTTCCGGGTCCCAAAATTTTTTATTGATGGAAAGCATCACGCAATCATTAGCCGGCAGGGTTGGGGTGCTCCAATTGATGCCTCTAGCATGGCCAGAAATAAACCGTTCGCATCCGGATACTACGCTTGAGCAGTTAGCATGGAAGGGCGGTTACCCGACATTGTACAGCGGGTCTTCAATACCTCCAGAGGTGTTTTTCGACAGCTATATTCAAACTTATCTCGAACGAGACGTGCGCATGCTGAAAAACGTAGGAGATATATCCAGCTTTGGCAAGTTTATGAGGTTGTGCGCCGGACGTGTTGGACAGCCTCTCAACATGACATCTTTAGCAAATGATACAGGGGTCGCAACCAATACTGTTAAGGCATGGATCGCTGTTTTAGAGGCTTCCTATTTGGTTTTTAAATTGCCACCGTATTTTGAAAATTTCAACAAAAGGATTATAAAATCTCCTAAACTCTATTTTTTCGACACCGGATTGTTGTGTAATTTGTTGGGTATAACTTCCAGTCAGCAATTGGAAAACCACTATTTTTTTGGAAACATCATAGAGAATGCCTTGGTGGTGGAATTATTCAAAAAACGGTTAAATGTCGGGAAACGCCCAAAATTTTGGTTTTGGCAAGATCAGCAAGGCAATGAAGTTGATTTAATCATTGAAGAAGAAGGGACATTATCTGCCATAGAGTTCAAATCAAGTCAAACTTATAATACCAGGTTGTGGGATGGTTTGAAAAGGTGGAATACGCTAAATAAGGCTACAACAAATAGAAACTATTTAGTGTATGCGGGTAATCAAGAGGGCGAAATAGAAACCGGAATGTTGTTGCCCTGGGAAAAAGCAATGGACGTCCTATAGCCATCATTCAAATTTATTACATGAAATATACTCTTTCCCTGCTTTTTACGATTGTCGCAAGGGCCATCTCTGCCCAATCCGACCATGTCCTTTGGTTCGACCGACCCGCCCAATTTTTTGAAGAAACCACGGTGCTTGGAAACGGCCGCATCGGCGCTTGCGTTTTCGGTGGCGTTCAGTCGGATTCCATGTTTCTAAACGATGCTACCCTTTGGTCGGGCGGCCCCGTCAATCCCTATATGAACCGGGAAGCGTACAAGTTTCTCCCCCAGGTGCGCGAAGCCCTGGCTAGAGAGGATTACCGGGCTGCCGATTCCCTCAATACGTTTCTCCAGGGGGCATACTCACAAAGTTATGCACCACTTGGTACGCTGTATTTGCACTTCCTTCATGAAAACGGTGAAATCAAAAATTACCGTCGCGAATTAGATATAGAAACCGCCCTGGGTTCGGTAAAATATCAGGTGAATGATGTGCGCTATGAACGGGAATATTTCACCTCGGCGCCTGATTCCGTGATGATAATTCGCCTTTTTTGTAACAAACCCGGACGTTTGAATTTTGATTTGAAGCTCGGCAGTTTGTTGAAACACCACGTTGATCTGTTGCCGGAAGGGTTAAAAATGACCGGCTACGCGCCTGCGCATGCGGAACCGAGCTACAGGGGAAACATGCCCAATGCAGTGGTGT
>JAEUUR010000312.1 GCA_016787465.1 Saprospiraceae bacterium
GATATTATGGTTTCCCGTTTGGGCAAAGTAGCTCCCGACGACCGTATCAATGTTGCTTTAGAGGTGTTCCTGGTGAATCGTTTCCATGCACTGCCCGTCGTTGAAAATGGGGAATTGGTTGGCATTATTACGCCGTTCGACATTATGCGTGAACTTGCTAATCAAATGCCTTCCGACCGTAGCCTTGTATATCAAAATCTTGACCAATGAGATCCTTAACCGTCATCCAAACACAGTCCGATTGTAACGGCAGTTGCCAAGGGTGCGGCAAAACACATATTAAAGTTTTTGGCGCACATGATACGGCAGCAGAATTGCTACGTACACGCGTCATGCTTGCGCTCGAGTCCACCTCTATCAAAGGGAAAGTGATGGAGGTGGCGGAGCCAAGCCAAATCAATTCAAGTGGAATTCGTTCCTTGCCGGCGCTGATGGTGGAAGGAGTGGTGTATTCTGAAGGTGTTGTACCAAGCGTCGAACAAATTGCGGATTTGATAAAACACCAAGACTTGCACAAGAGCAAATTATTCCGATTGAGCAAAGTGAGCGTTCCGGTCGATATCAGTCCTGTATCTGCCAATGCGCTCCGTTTTGCATGGCATATTGCCAAGCAACTAGGCGCAAATATTGAAGTGGTGTATGCCATGGATAGTATTTTTGAAGGCGCTCAACCTTCTGCCTCCGGTTTTTTATCAAGTTATCAAACGACGATGAAAACCGAATTGGATGCGTTTATTACTGATTCATTGCGGGAAATTGGCGAAAAATATGATCCACCCAGCCGCGTAACCGGCATGCCCGGAACACCTGATCAGTCTGAAAAAAAGCCATTTATATCATCAAAAGTGATTTACGGCGCGCCTGATCTGGCGCTTGAATCCTACTCCAAAGAGGCTGATTTGATTGTGATGGGAACAACAGGCAGCGGCAATCTGGGCAAAAAGTTTTTTGGCTCTGTCAGCGTGGAAGTTTCGAAAAATGCGCATTGCCCAACCCTTTTTATTCCGAAAGAAGCAGAATACAGAGGGCTGAATAACTTGTTGTATGCCAGCGACTTTGATTCGCTCAACGCACTTTCCGTTCAGCAGGCGGTGTTTTTCGCCAAGCGGTTCGATGGACAGATTCATTTTGTGCATGTTAGGCCGGGAGGTGAAAAAGGCCTTGAAAGTCAACGCGCCATTTTTGAAGATGATTACGGCACTGCAAACCCGGATCGACCTTTCATTTTTCACAAAATGGTTAGCGAAGATATCACAGGCGCTTTGTATGAATACGCATTTTACCACCGGATCGATTTGATGGTTTTTGTAACGCATCATCGAACGTTCTGGGAAAAAATATTGCACAAGAGCGTGACAAATAACGCCTTGTTGACCTCTGATTTGCCCATATTGATCATTCACTCCGACGATGATCAATTGGAACCCTGAAAAGTGCTGAATCCCTGCACAAAAGAAAAAGTACAGAGGTTTTTGTTCGTCCCCGTTGAGAGGTAGCTTTCGGCGGGGAATTTTTTATCGCGGATTTTTGGGATTGGGGGATTTCGCGGATTGATTTTAGAGGATTGTATCGATTTTAGTTTTTCTGACGATCTTCTTGTGGTGAAATATCAAACACCAAATATTGAATGATGAAGTAGTCTAAAGGTTAAATCCAAACCTTTTTTCATCACAGATATACGAGCGTCGTCTTTCGAAATTCGGCGTTCGAAGTTCTTCGGTTAGGTGTTTTTTTTAAGTTTTATACAGGTTGGGTAAGTGGGGTATCGAACGATACCCAAAACGTACTTCCTTCTTCAACGGCACTGGTGAAGCCCACTTTGCCTCCCATCATTTCCGTATAACGTTGCACGATGTACAGACCCAGGCCGGTGCCTTGTGTGCTGTTGGTTGCATTGCCGGCTCTGAAAAATCGTTCGAACAAATGTTTTTGATCTGCTTCCGGTATGCCGATTCCTTTGTCCCGTATACTTATTTTTAATTTGCCATCCTGGTTGCTGCTTTCAATGTCGATCACCGAACCTTCAGGGGAATATTTGCTGGCATTGGAAATCAGGTTCGTGAGGATGTATTTCATCAAATTGCAGTCGATGACTACTTCATCGGCGCCTGCATGTTGGTAGCGGATTGTTTGACCGGGTTTGAATACATTTTTGAGCGATTCATGTACGTCTTCAATACATTCCTGGATATTGGCTTGTTCGAGGTTTACCGATATTTTTCCTTCTTCCAGCTTTCCAAGCGACAAAAATTCAGTGAGAATGGTGTTTAACCCATTGACGGCGCTTTTGATCCGTTCGCCGTGTTTTTTCACACCACCAAGGTCGTTTTTGTCAGCGTATTGGAGAATAAGACTTGCCGAAGAAAGAATAGA
>JAEUUR010000328.1 GCA_016787465.1 Saprospiraceae bacterium
CGACAACCTGGCAACACAGGGCGGCGGCGCAGCCAGCAATGGGTTTAAAGCCGACGTTGAATACAAAGGCTGCGAATTTATTGAAAACAAGGGAAGCTTTGCGGCCGCTATTTTCACCCAAAACGACACCACCCGCCTTCGGGTGAATGATTGTTATTTCACTTCCAACATCTGTGAAGGAAGCGGAGGATGTATTCTGGTGAACACAAATATTGCTGCCAGCATTACAAACACTCAGTTTTATCTCAATTTCGCAGATTTCGGAGGGGCAATTGCTGCGAATGGCGATAGCCTGCTGATTCTTGACAGGTGCATTTTCCTTGAAAATTTTGCCACAACTCAAGCGGCAGCCATCAATTTTAACCATGTGAATGCCCTGCTGACCAATTGCCTGTTCGGTAAAAACATCAACAGTGGCGACGGGGCCGGTGGCGGTATCAGTTCCAATGCATCCGATGGTCAAGTGTCGAGTGTGAAAGCGGTCAATTGCACTTTTGCCAACAATCTAGCTACACTTGGAGCCGGAATAGCTCAATGGGAAGAATCAGATAATGCCATCGCTGAATTGTATCTGACCAACTGCCTGTTCCAAAACCCCGATGGTGAAAATTACTCTATTGAAGAAGGCACGCCTGATGTGATTTCGACCGGCGGCAACCAAAGCAGCGACGGCTCGCTGACAGCCTACCTGACGGCTGCCAAAGACCTGAGCAATACCAGTCAGACCTTTACCGACCCGGATAACAACGATTTTCGTCCATTGCCAGGCTCTCCGGCTGCCAACGGCGGTGTAACTACCGGCGCACCTGACGTGGATATCACGGGAGCTCCTCGTACAGGCACGCCAGATGTGGGATGTTATGAATTTAATACCGTTAACGTGAATGTACCGGGCCTCAAGCTGCTCCCCCTTAGCTGCGCACCCAACCCAGCGCACAATCAGACGGCGGTCAGCTTGTCGAACGCCCGCCAGGGACAGGTAGAGATCAGTGTTTGGAACCAAACTGGTCAACGGGTCGTGTCAGTTTTGGTGGAAAAAACCGGCGAGCAACTCAACCACACGCTGAACGTTCAACAACTGCCTGCCGGGGTTTACAAAATTCAGGCGCGCATGGGTGATATGTTGCACGAAAGTGTTTTGGTGAAACAGTAAACGACAAGGTTATATCCTTGCTGTTTTCGCAACCAAACCTTTGGATAACGGATAAGGATATAGATTGATGCTTAGAAGCCATCTATTAATCATTTAATGAATCCATACCGCTTGTATGGTAAAGAGGCCGCCTCACGATGATATGTGAGACGGCCTCCGTTGTTATAATTGTAAATGCAAAGTGGTTGTGAAACGTTCACCGAATTAATCGCGAATTGCAATGAATCCATCCGTGAAATCTATCAATTAAATTAATCTGCGGTCTAGTTTCTGGGTGGGAATATCCCTTGCAATGCGATCTGGTAGCTGATTGCCAAATATGGTTGCATGATATCAACCGGTGCGTTGTTTCCTGTAAGGCCTACGGCGCCCGTAACCCCTACACCTCCAAGGTTGAGACCTGGGTTCCCGGCAGTTGAATAGAAATTGTTACCTGCAGTAGTCAAAAAGCCGCCTGCCGGATCTTCGGTGTTTGGTGCGGTGTCAGATACCTGAACCGTTCCTGCGCCTGTAAACGGGTGGTTGTGCGCCGGCAGGTTTGAAGTGAGCAGGGTGACATTGGGAGAGCCGCCCACTTGTCCGTAATCATATGAGGGCAAACCGGCGCCTTGCCCTTGGCCAATGGGTACCCGGCCTTGCAGGTTCGGCAAACCGAAGGTCGTGCGCCCATCGCCGCCGTACATCGTGCCTAGAATGGAAAAAAGCGCGGTGTTTTGTGCAATGCTCAGGAGCTGACCGCGGCAGGAGGCGTAGCCTCTGATATCAAAATTGCCGCCAAACATGATGATTTGACCAATAAAAGGTTCCATAGTGAAAAGATTGTTTTAAAAAATGAAGAGGAAATACATGCAAAAGTGCTTGTATTCCCTCTTCGTTTTTAAGCGCAAAAGTGCGCGTTTATAAAAACAGGTATTTCTACGTATGGCGCCGCGACCCGGCGAATTGTTCGACGAATTGTCCGACGAAGTTCAAACTTCGTCGAAACCAGGACCGGGCATTGGTGGGGTCCGACGAAGTTAGAACTTCGTCGAAACCAGGACCGGGCATTGGCGGGGTCCGACGAAGTTAGAACTTCGTCGAAACCAGAACCGGGCATTAGCGGGGTCCGACGAAGTTAGAACTTCGTCGAAACTAGGACCGGGCATTGGTGGGGCCCGACGAAGTTAGAACTTCGTCGAAACTAGAACCGGGCATTGGTGGGGTCCGACGAAGTTAGAACTTCGTCGAAACTAGAACCGGGCGGTGATGCCGGCCATAAAATTCAGTCCCAGCGTTGGGTAGCGGTACCAACGTTCCCGTTTGTTATTCAACATGTTATTGATATCCAGGAAGGCGCCTACATTTTTGGTAAAAAAGTAAGAGCCGCCTACGCTCAGATCGTACAAAGCTTCGCCTTTGCCAAATACGCCGTTTTCGTCGCGATGCGCAATTCTGTCGGCCATATAAAAATTGGCCTTCAACGCGGCTTTCCCTTCCAACAAGGTGTATATCGCCCCGAAGTTGCCTTCAATTTCAGGCAATCCCCAGGCGGCTTCTTCATCTTCAGACGTGCCGCGCGTTTCAAGGTCGTACACATTCTGGCTGTAGGTGGCGGTCAGCACCAGGTCTTTGATTGGTTTGATTTTGGCTGTACCCTGGATATTGAAAATTTTCACGGTATCGTACAAAACATGAAAACGGGTAAGTGTTTGACCGGTAAGGTCGGTTTCAAACCTGGTTTGGTACAGGGCCAGGTTTGAGCCTTTTGAATACCCAAGTTGTCCGTTGTATTCGATGAATCCGAGGTTGCCTTTCACACCGCCGTAATAGTTGTCAAAACGGGTGTTTAGCAGTTGGGTTTCCCGGATTTGAATAAAAGGATTGTACCTTGAAATGCTGCGGTAAGTGTTTTTGCGCAAATCGCCGGTAGCGCCAGCAAATACCTGGATGCCGTCGCCCCATACCCGAAGGGTTAGTTCTGCATCTGGGAATACGCTGAATTCATCGCGGTTGTTCACAAAGTTTCCACCGATTTTGAATTGAAGAAAATCGGTGTGCAACGTAAAGGACGGTTGCAGGTAAATGTTGTTCAGTTTTTGATTTACCGTATCGGTGAACGAGGTGAAATCCGGGCGGATGGTAATTCTCAAAGCATGTTTCTCTGCAAACCATTTGGTGGCCGACAAGCCCAGTTCAAAACCTGTTTCCTTGTTCGAAAAATAATCG
This sequence comes from Saprospiraceae bacterium, assembly GCA_016787465.1. Taxonomy (GTDB): domain Bacteria; phylum Bacteroidota; class Bacteroidia; order Chitinophagales; family Saprospiraceae; genus M3007. The sequence goes on from JAEUUR010000328.1 coordinate 3,359, forward strand.
TTGAGCAGGTAGAACTTCGGTGCTACAGAAAAATTCAAATCGGTTTCTGTACGCTCCCGGTTGTAAACGCGGCCGCCTATTTCAAACGTTTTAAAATCCTGGCGCGTAGCGTCGTCTGAAAAACTGAAGGTATCGTGATCGTACCCATAGAATTGCACACGGTCGTAGATGTAACCGATTTTACCTTCAACTGCAAGGTTGTTTTGCAGGTAAATGTTGGTGTTTAACAGCCCTTCGGTGCCTTGAAATTTTTGATTTTCAATCGCTTTGTCGGCACTGATGCGGTGGTGTTTCAAAAAGATTTTCCCATCGAATTTTTCAGCTTTGCCAAAGTAATAACCGCCTTCGCCCAACAGGGAATTAGGTACGCCGCCTCCCAGCTTCACATAGCCGTTGTAGGCTTCTTCTTTGGCGCCCGATTTCATGCCGATCGGTCGCAATTTGGGTGAATCATATTTCAGACTGGAGGGATGCGGAGGCACCACATAATTTTGAACCTTGGTGCTGGTATCGACCGGCGGCAGCGAAGGGTTAACGTTTACCTTGTTGGCGTCGAGCAAACGGGCATCAAAATCCTTTACGACGGTCACATTATCGCCTTCCAGTTCTTTTTGTGCATGGGCGCTATGAACTGCCAAACAGAGGCAAAAGGCGGCGAACAGGGTGGATTTATATTGGATATTCATGAATTCTGCTTGTAAATTTAGGATGAAGATAATGGTTGGGGTTTCATTTGCCCTAATTGCCTTCATCCATTTCGAGTAAGGTTTTTACGCCTTTTTTCTCGGATGAATTGTTCATAACCGGTTGATTGCCGGTCAGTTTGTTGTACTTCTGGCGAGCCATCGGCAGGATATTCGGATCGCTGCCTTCGTAATTTTCGAGTACGGCTTCCAACGCGGCAATGGCGCTGTTTTTATCGCCCTGATCGGCATAAATATCCGATAACAAAATCAGGTTCCGGGCAATCCAGTCGTCATATCCGGCGCTTGCTTTATTGGCTGTGCCAACCATTTCATCCGCATCCGCATATTTTTTCTGCTTGTACAAAATCTGGCACAGGTAGTGGTAGGCTTCTGCCATGATTTCGGTGGTCGTATTTTCCGTCACCGACTGCAATGCAGGGAATGCTCTGGCAAAATCGCCTTTGTCGTAGGCCATTTTACCGGAATAGAAATTGGCAATAGCCAGGTTATCCTGCGATGCCAGGCGCGAAGCATTAATCTTTTGTGCATACTCGCTAACGGCAACGGAGTTGTTCGTTTCGTAGGCCGACTTGAGTGCTACCAGTTGCGCGTTCAACCTCGATTGGTCGGTCATGGAGGCGTCTTCCCATTTTCGGGCGTATTCGAACGCTTGTCCGTAATCTTTCATGCTGTTCAGGGCAATCAACGAGGCTTTTTCTGCGGCTTTCGGATACACTTTGCTCGATCCTTTGCTGATCACGGCAGCATAGTCTTTTAATGCTTTTTCAAATTGTTTTAACGCCGCATAACTCTCTCCACGCAGGAAATAGGCATTCACCGTGTTGCGGCCGTTCGGGTATTTAGCCAGGTAGTTGGTAAATCCGTCGATGGCCTGCTGATACCTGCCATTGTTAAATTGCGCTTCTGCCGATTCGTAAAAAGTGCTGTCTTTGCTAGCCGTGGTAACATTGCCGTAACCAGGAACCGTTTCAACAAAAGCGTAATATTCGTCGGGACGATTGAGTTCCTTAACGTAGATGTCGCGCAGCGCATCCAGCGCTTCTTTGGCTTCATTGGGTTCCGGATTGTTGGAAAAGACCTGTTTGTAATAGTTCACCGCTGTGTTGAGGTTCCCCTGGTTAACAGTTATGAGGCCCAGTTTCAGCAACGCAGGTGTAATCAGGGTGCTTTTACCTTTGAAATCGGAAACAATACGTTTGAAAGGCGGAATGGCCTTGTCGTATTGCTCCATGGTGAAGTAGGTGTCGCCCAATTGGAACAACGCCTCGTCGGTGTAGCGGCTGTTCGGATATGATTCAACCAGGGTTTCCAGCGCAACAGCCTTGTTCACTTTGTCGCCGCGCAAACCCAGGATAATTGCTTTCTGGTACATGGCGTACTCAAATCCTTCGTATTTTTTCTTGATTGCTTCATCATACAAGGCGATAGCGTCGTTGTATTGACCGTTTTTAAAATTGCAGTCGCCTGCGCGGAGAATGGCATCGCCCAACACGGCTTTTTTAATCTGGTCATTTTTAGGTTCTGATTTTTTGAACCCGTCGACGGCATATTTAAAATTGTTGAGCGCAGCCTTGAAGTCTTTGAGCTTCATGTTATTGTACCCTTGCACATAGTTGCACATGGCCAGGCTGGCTTCTTCGGGTAACTCGGCTGCATAAGGTTTGGCGGCGTTGAAATACGCGGTCATGTGTTGTTTGCTGTTGGCCCATTCTCCGGCTTCATTGGAAATGGAACCCAGCCAAAACGAACACAAAGTGGCCGTCTTTTTGTCGATCGGGTATTCCAGCGACTTGTTAAAATACCGGCGTGATTCGTCTTTTTGGCCGTTTTGGTAGAGTTGTAAACCACGGAGGTAAGTGACCTTTTGGTAGGTTTCATTCAAACGGGTTGTGCGGTTCTTGACCGATTCCAGCGAGGCGATGGCACGGTCGAAGTCGCGGGTGTTGAGAAACACTTCACTCATCAATGCTTGCGCATCTTCGTAATATTTAGAGTTGGAATTGATCTTTTGCAAGGCATCGATGGCTTCGCGGTCGAACTTCAACTCGTAGCTCAGTTTGGCGTAGTTGAACAGGGCGTCTTCCTTCACCGATTTGTCGTAATTCATGGAAGCTGCCTGACCGAATGCGTTGCGGGCATTAAATTTATTTTTCGTGCGGATATAACAGTCGCCGAGGTGGTACAGGCCGTTTTGCCCGAGTAAGCTGTCTTGTTTGGTCAGCGTTTCAAAGTTGTCGATCGCTTGTTTGTAATAGCCGTTTTGGTATTGTGTGTATCCGAGCTGGTAATAATCGGCTGGGCGAAGCGGGGCGCCGTTTTTTGCTGCGAATTCCAGGTAAGGTTGGGACGCTTTGTAATCGCCTTTTTCATAATAGGCTTGCCCTACGATCTGGTTGATTTCCGCACGGTTTTTTAAATTAGCATCTTTAGCTTTAGGAGCGCCGTAGGAAATCACTTTGTCGTAATTTTTTTGAGCGGCGTAAATCTGGACGAGGTAGTACGGAACGGCCGCTTTGTATTTGTCCGATTGTTCGCAGCGGATAAAAGCTTTGGCGGCTTCTTCATACTTGGATTCGAAAAAAGCGCAACACCCGTAGTAGTAATTGGATGGGAAATACCATTCGCTGCGCGCATTTTCACGCAAAGGATTGAACTGCGTTTTGGCAAGCCCGAACTGCTTCGATACAAAATAGCTGTACCCTTTTTTGAAGCGAATTTCTTCTTTGGATGCCCCGGTGCCTTCCGGCGCCAGATCGTAATACACGATGGCTTTGTCGTATTCCTTTTTGTTGAAGTAATAGTCGCCGATTTCAAGGGCGGCCTGGCTGGCTACTGGCGATGGCGAGTTTTCGCGCAGGAAATCGAGTACCAGTTTTTCGGCTTCCGGCTGATCGAGCCTCACCGCACATTTGGCATGATACAATTCTGCGTCAGTTTTTAGTGCTTTCCAATCCGGTTCGTTTACCGGCCTGAGGAAGTCCATCGCGGCGCGAAATTCCTTTTGCGCCAGTCCGTACAGGTTTTGATTGAAAAAGTCGACACCGCGTTTGTGGGCGAGTGTGGCTTCGGTGTAAACGGATGTTTGTTGTGCAGAGGCCGCAAAAGCGATCAGGAACAACACCAGGGAAAAAATACCTTTCCGAAGGATCATAATTGATTGAATTAATGGTTGATCGTTTTGAAAACGAAGTTTCAGGTTAGCGCCTTTCGAATGGAGGATTATTTTGGGAAATTTTAACGCGGCAAATGTAAACACGGATTAAATTGATTTGAATGATTTTACGGAATGATTCACTTGATTTCCAAGGAATTAATCCGGTATATTTTTCACCGCCATGTTGGAATGGCTATAAATCTGAATTCATTGTTTATAGTCAAATTTGAATTATTAACGCCAAAATGACCCGTGAAAATATACCATCAACGGTTATTTGGCCAGACATGATTAATAAATCAGGATAAAAATTTGATTTTCAGACTTTTATCGGCATTTTTCAATAAATTTTTTTACTTTTTTGTCTGGAGGATGTCAATCATGGGTTTGATGACGAAGAAATTTCTAAATTTTGCACTTCAAACCACGGTACCATGGATTTTTTCTTTGCCACGCTTTTTTCGCTGTTTTCCATCGTCGATCCACCTGGGGCCATTCCGGTGTATGTGGCGCTGACGGGCGACAGGCCCAGGCCGGAGCGCAATAAAATCGCACTTCAAACCAGTTTGTATTTTCTGTTGATTCTGGTCAGTTTTTTCCTGGCCGGCAACTACATCCTGGGTTTTTTCGGCCTTACGGTGCACTCATTGCGCATCGCCGGCGGCATGACTTTGCTCATCAGTGGGTTCGGGTTGATGTCGGGCAGTTTTGCCAAACGGCGTGGCTACGACAAAGAAGTGGAAAAACAAGCGCACGACCGGAATGATATCGCTTTTTCGCCGATGGCCATGCCCATGTTATCGGGCCCGGGATCGATATCGTATCTGATCACCCAATACAACCAGCACACCAGTTGGGCCGACCGGACCATGATCGTAGCGGCCATTATCGCGGTGGCCGTATTGGTATGGGCCTGCCTCCGGATCGCGCCATTTTTGTTTAAAGTATTCGGCCCAGGCGGATTGAATGCCATTGCCCGCATCATGGGGTTCATTGTCATTGCCATCGGCGTGCAGTTCATCGTGGATGGACTCGTACACCTGGTTCAATCAATGTAATATCCAACATCCAACATCCAATTTCCAATTTCCTAATTTCCCAATTTCCCAATTTCCAATTTCCTAATTTCCAATTTCCAATTTCCAATTTCCTAATTTCCAATTAAAATCAACCATGCATCGAATTTTTTCAGCCCTCGTCATACTGCTGTGCGCCACTTCCGCCGTTTTGGGCCAGCGCCCCGCCCCCAACCTCCTCCGTTACGTAAACCCGTTCATCGGCACCGGCGGGCACGGGCATACCTATCCCGGCGCCACGGCCCCGTTCGGGTTGGTTCAACTCAGCCCGGATACACGTATCGATATGATGGACTGGGACGGTTGTTCAGGTTATCACTATTCCGATTCATTGATTTACGGCTTTTCACACACCCATCTGAGCGGCACCGGAGTGGCTGACTATTGTGATATTTTATTTAAACCATTCACCGGAGAAGCGCGGCTTGACCCACAGGAATACAGGGCGCCTTTCAAAAAAATAAATGAAAAAGCAGAGGCTGGCTATTATTCCGTTTTTCTCGACAGAGATGATATCCTGGCGGAACTTACCGCTACCGAACACGTTGGTGTTCATCGGTACACCTTTCCAAAATCCAGCGAATTCAGCAGCTTGCTCATCGACCTGAGGCACCGCGACGAAGTGCTCGACGCGCATATTGAAATTGTAGGCAGCAATGAAGTAATGGGCTACCGGGTGTCGAAAGCCTGGGCTAAAGAGCAGCATGTGTATTTCGTGGCTAAATTCTCCAAGCCGTTTTACCATAATATCATCCTGGATATGACCAAAGATCCCATCGAGGCCCAACCCAGGCTCACTGGTAAATCAATTGTGGCACTACTCGATTTTATGAACGATGGCCCGCTGGTGGTTACGGTCGGAATATCAGGAGTAAGTATGGAAAGCGCCCGTCGAAACCTGGAAGCCCAGTGCAATCACTTCGATTTCGACCGCACCCGTGCTCAAACTCAGAACAAATGGCAAAAACAACTCGCAAAAATTGAAGTGGAAAGCGATGATGACAACCGCAAAACGATATTTTATTCAGCGCTTTACCATACCATGATCGCACCCAATATCTGGAGTGATGTGAACGGTCAGTACCGCGGACGCGACAATCAAATTCACCTGACCAAGGGGTTTAACATGTACACCGTTTTTTCGTTATGGGATACTTACCGGGCTTGCAACCCTTTGTACGCATTGTTAGAGCCGAAACGAACCAACGATTTTATCGAAACGTTTTTGACTCAATCCGAACAATCAGGGTTGTTGCCGGTGTGGGAATTATCGGCCAATGAAACCGACTGTATGATCGGTAACCATGCCATTCCGGTCATCACCGATGCCTGGATGAAAGGTATCCGTGGTTTTGACCCGGCCGTTGCGCTGGATGCTATGGAAAAAAACGTGCTGCAAATGCGTTTGGGGCAGGAGGCTTATCGGCTGTATGGTTTTGTCCCCTCTGAGCAGGAGCCTGAATCAGTATCAAAAACGCTCGAATACGCTTACGACGATTGGTGTATTGCCCAGTTGGGAAAGGCAGTGAACGCCAACCATTTTTATACCACGTACATCCGGAAAGCCCAGTTTTATAAAAACTTGTTTGATCCTTCCACAAGGTTCTTCCGCGCCCGCAACAACGGCGGCTGGCATACGCCTTTCGATCCGTTTGAAGTGAATTTCAACTACACGGAAGCCAATGCCTGGCAGTACAGGTTTGCCGTGCCGCAGGATATCAGTGGGCTGATGAACATGATGGGGGGGCGGGAAGCTTTTATCCGCGAACTCGACGGATTGTTTACCGCCAAAGCCGAAACCACCGGCCGAAACCAGGCGGATATTACGGGCCTGATCGGTCAATATGTACATGGAAACGAACCAAGCCACCATATGGCTTACCTGTACAACTACGCTGGCGAACCCTGGAAAAGCCAGCAGCGAACCCGCCAGATACTCGATGAAATGTATCACAACCGCCCCGACGGACTTTCCGGCAATGAAGATTGCGGGCAGATGTCGGCATGGTATGTATTGTCTGCTTTGGGAATTTATCAAGTGACGCCCGGCGACCCAACTTATACTTTCGGTTCGCCCATTTTTGATAAAGTGACCATTCATCTCGACAACGGGAATCATTTCGTCATCGATGCGCGTGGCGCTTCTGCTCAAAAATGTTATATCCGGAATGCTGTCTTGAATGGCACTGATTGGCCGAACACCTGGATTTCGCACGAAACAGTACTCAAAGGAGGTACGCTTACTTTTGAAATGGCGGATCAACCCAGCCGTTGGGGCGCCGCTGAAAATGAACGCCCGGTTAGTAAACTGGACGCAACGCCGCTGACGCCCGTGCCGTTTATTTCAAAAGGTACGCGGACATTCAGAAATGGTCAGTCGGTGGAGCTGGGCTGCTCCGACCCATCCGCGGAGATACGCTATGCCTTTATTCCTAAATCTGCGTTGAAAGGAAAACCCAAATGGAAAAAATACGAAGGGCCTATCACAGTCGATAAAAGTTGTTACCTCACTTTTTATAGTGAAATCAAGGACAACCAAAGCGCGGAGGTACTTGCCGAATTCAACCAAATACCCGAAGGCTTGCGGGTAAATAAATACAATACGCGCTACAACAGCCAATACACCGCCAGGGGCGACGAAGGACTGATCGATGGTGTGCGTGGCAGCAAGACGGATTTTCGCACAGGTGATTGGCAGGGCTTCGAGGGCGTTAACCTCGATGTTGTACTTGACCTGGGTACATCGAAAAAAATCAAAAGGGTAGAGGCCGGCTTTTTTCAGGATGAAAATGCCTGGATCTTTTTTCCGAAGGAAATGCAGGTGGAAGTTTCTGAAGACGGCCTCCAGTGGAAAAAAGCGGGCAAGGTGACGTGCCCATTTTCACCTTCAGAAAAAGGCGCATTACAGCATAATTTTGTCGTAAAAACGAATGGCGAAAAAGGCCGTTATGTGCGGGTGATCGGTGTTTCGCTGGGTAAGTGCCCCGATAACCACAAAGGCAAAGGGTTTCCTTGCTGGGTGTTTGCAGATGAAATTTCGGTGGAATAGAGGTTGGGAGTTGGGGAAATTGGAAATTGGAGAAATTGGAGAAATTGGAAATTGAGGAAATTGGACCTGCTCAAAAAAGTAGACACTAAGATAAGTTTGAAAAAAGCTGTATCATCACTTTTTTAAAACGAATCAACATGACTATCTGGACTTCCTCACTGTCTACTATAGTGAGGAAGTCCAAGGTTTGAATTTCTCCAATTTCCCCAATTTCCAATTTCCTCAATTTCCAATTTCTCTTATTTCTTAAACTTCGAACTCCCCTTCGCCGGATAGTTCTTCGCATACGCCTGTGCCTTGACCACCAGTGATTTGAGTTTTTCACTGCGCTTGGAGGGGTCCGGGTGGGTGCTGAGGAATTCCGGCGGGCGGCTTCCGCCCGATTTGTTCATCCGTTCCCAAAAAGGCGCTGCTTCTTTTGGGTTGTAGCCGGCCATCGCCATCAGGTACAGGCCAATTTCATCGGCTTCCGATTCGTGTTTACGGCTAAATGGCAGCAGTACGCCCAGTTGCGCGCCTGCGCCTGCCGCTGCAAGCAAAAGGCTTCGGGTTTGTGTAGGTTTTTGAGAAAGCGCCAGATCGAGGGAAGAAAGACCGAGTTGAGCTACCAATCCCTGGCTCATCCGTTCGTTGCCATGTTGCGCAAGTGCGTGTGCGATTTCATGACCCATGACCACTGCAAGCGCATCTTCGTTTTTAGTGACGTTTAGGATGCCGGTATAAACCACCACCTTGCCGCCGGGCATACAGAATGCATTCACTGTTTTCGGGTCGTCGATCACATTGAATTCCCATGCGAAATTCTTCAGTTCGCTGGTTTTGTTTTTCACCCGGTAGTAGGTTTCAACAGCCAATTTCAAATCGTTACCTACCCTGCGAACCAATTCAACGTCTTTGCCGGTGGTGGTGGGTTTATTTTGTTGCAAATAACTCTTGTATTCCGAAAAACTCAACTCGTTCATGGTTTGAATCGGAATCAGGTTCAATGATTTGCGGCCGGTAAACAGGTTTTTAGTGCAGGCAAACAAAATGGGCATCAACGCCAATGCCAGAATGGTTTTTTTCCACATATGTCTTTGCTTTTTGTGTTGTTGAATAAAAGCCGGGTACAGTATCGGTTGATTTATTACCCGTTTGTAAGTTATTAAACGACAAAATTACCAATTGTAACGATCTTTGCCGGAATTTATGTTTGTAATTGAGCTTTTCAATTCGCTTCGAACAGAAAACAGGATCATTTTTAAGACAGATTTGAACTTTTTTCTGCCGCAAGCATTTTTGGCACGATTTTTTTAGAATAAGATTTCACGACTCGATCATTCCAAATTTGAATCAATCGGAACAATCGAATCAATTTTTTTTAATCCTGCGTTGAAAAACGGATTCCCTATAAGTATAAGTCCTCATTTTTTAATCCAATCCAAAAGGGCTTAATCCGCCGGTCTGGCCCGGCTCAACCAATTGTTTCACATGAATATTCGCTTACGTATCGCATTTGCGGTTCTATGGCTCTGTTGTGCATCTGCGCTCTCCGCGCAAATCGGGTTTTCGATGCCGTTTGTAAATGACGCGGCGCCCGGTTCCAACAAAAGCCTGGCAGTACGGGTAACCAACTTCGACAGCATTGTTTCCATGCAGTTCGTATTACGTTGGAACCCGGCGGTACTCAAATTCCTGACAGTAGACCAATTCGGATTGCCTACCTTGGGTTCTGGCAATTTCAATACGCTTCGCGCCCTCGACAGCGGTTATGTTCGACTGGTTTGGGAAGGCCCCAATTCATTTCCAGGCACATCGGTTCCGGACGAAACTACCATTTTTCGCATGCGATACAATGTAATCGGCCAGGACACTAGCAGCTCCCAGGTTAAGTTTACAGAAATAGACTACTCTTTCCCAACCACGGAATTTGAAATCCTCAAAGTAATCAGTCCGGACAGCACCATTCAGGCATTCAACGAAACACAATGCGATTTGGATCATGGTTTTGTAGCGGTGGGGTACACAGTTGCAACCGATGAAGTTGAAATACGCGAAATAGAAATGCAGGTTACGCCCAATCCGTTTTCTGAAAAGGCCCAACTCGCTTTTACCCTCGAACAAACCTCCGATATAGAAATTTTAATTTCAGACCTGGCAGGCCGGGTTTTGCACAAAATGCAAATGCCAAGGCTCCCGGCCGGGAATCACATAACCGATATTGACACGGCGACTTTTCCAATGAAAGGCGCCTATTTTTTAACACTTAGCGCCGGGCAGCAAACGAGCGTTCGGCTGATTTCCTTCCTTTGAACAAGATTTTCTCACACGTTATCCCATCTCCGCTGTTTAAGATGAAACCGATTATTACCACTCTCTGCGCAATTTTACTTGCCATTTCAGGCCAGGTTGCAGGCCAGAACCTTACCACCAGTTTTGCCACGGCGCCGCTGCCGGGCCAGCCGCCTTTCCCTGTTGGCGGTCAGGTAAGGGTTGATCTCAATGTAACGAACTTTCTCAATATCTCATCCGTCTTGATGCCAATCACCTACAACAGTACGGTGCTGCGCTTCGATTCAATTACGGATGTGGCCATTCCAGAATTTGTGGATGTAACCCCAGCTTCGCACCCAACACCGGGTGTCATCAAAATTGCGTGGTTCCCCAGCCTGGTTAACTACCCCGACGGTTTTCCTGAAAGCGCCCCTGCCTTGAACGGACGTTTAATGCGGTTTCACTTCACCGTAATGGCCAACGGCGTAACGGCAATCAACTTGTCGACCTCCGTGCCGTTCACCCCGATTGAAGTGGTGAATGCTTCGGGTAACGTCGTATTCAACAATACTATTTTTAACAGCAGCGGCAGCAGCGGCAACGGTGTGAGCGTAACCGGCGGCGTAGCCCCTCCTCCGTCCTATACCGGATTTAAAATTATCGGAACCACTGTGTACGCCAAACAAGGCGGCCGCGTGTGTGTCCCAGTATCTGTCAATGATTTTGACAACATCCAGTTGCTGCAATTCGCCATGCACTGGGATAACACCAAAATTACCTACGAATGTGTGCGCGGTGCAGCAGCGCCCATCGTACCAACATTTAATGCACCGGCGGCAGCGCCTGGCACCCTGCTGATGCAGTGGGAAGATCCCAACCTGCTCTCCGGTACAGGTGTAACACGCCCCGACCTGGCACGCATTTATGAAGTGTGTTTCAATGTAATTGGTCAACCCGGTAATGAAACCAATATTACTTTCGACGGCTTCGGCTTCGGTTTCCCACCCGATTTTACCACCCAATTCGCGGAAGCTACCAACTCCATGGGCAACAACGTATGGGTGAATGCTTCTACCCCGGTTAACTCCAAAGTGATCATCATGCCCGATCCGGCGCCCACCAGCGCAGTAACTTACACGGTCGACCACGATGTAGTGGGCCCTAATGCGCAAACGACGGTAGATGTAAAGGTGAAAAACTTTATTACGGTTTCTGAAGCAGAATTTGTACTCACCTACGATGCCACGAAGCTAACCTTCAATGGCCCTGTAGTCGTTGCGCCAACCGCCATGAACCTCAACGCAACGACGAACTTTACCCATGCAGTGAACGGCGGTGTTGGTACCCTGAAGTTTCACAAGTGGACCAGTACAACTGGTGTGACGCTGCCCGACAATACCACGATCTTCTCTGTTAACTTTACGGCAACCGGCGCCGCTGGCTCTGTAGTTCCGATCAACTTCGTTACCACATCCTGCCCCAATCCGGTGGTCTATTCCACCATGCAACTCAACACGGGTGGCACGACATACAAGCACGAAGCCGGCTCGGTAACCATCCAGTCGCAAATTCCCATTCCGCAGGCAACAGCCGTAAATACCCTTTGCAACATTGGCGCTACCGGTTCGATCAACCTGAACCCGAACGGAACGGCGATTTCTTATGCCTGGACGGGCCCAGGTGGATTCACTTCCACGAATCAAAACCTGACCAACCTGGCAGTAGGCACCTACAACGTAACAGTTACTTACTCAGCCGGCACGGCCACAGCTTCGGCCACCGTATCGGCGCCTACAGCAGTATCTGCTACACATGTGGCAACCGCTGTGAACTGCTTCGGCGATTCAAACGGCTCTGTTGATTTGACGCCAAGCGGCGGCACTGGCCCTTATACCTATGCATGGCAAGGTCCGGGAGGTTTTACTTCTACATCACAAGATATTAACGGAATACAATCCGGCAACGTGATTTGCACGGTAACCGATGCAAACGGCTGTTTGTTTATTACGCCTTTGATTCAGGTGGGCTCTCCCCAACCGATCATGATTCCAAGCGGTACGATCGTCATCACAGGCGTTTCATGCTTTGGCGGTATCAACGGCGCCGTTTCAATTTCCCCGATTGGAGGTACGCCACCATATACTTATGACTGGAGCAACGACGGTCCGGAAAACCCAGACAACGATCCGCAAAATCTTTCTGGCCTGACCGCCGGAACCTTTGTTCCAACCGTGACCGACTCCAAAGGTTGTTCCTTTGTATATCCTGGAGGTATGACGGTAACAGCCCCGGCTCAACTTGTCACGAATCTGGTTAAAAAAACGGACGTAAAATGTTTCAACTCGCCAAGCGGCACCGCTGAAATCACAGTAGCAGGCGGCACCGGCAACAAAACCTACAGCTGGCGCAGGGCTTCCGATAACATGCAGGTTTCAACGGCTCAAAACCCGACCGACCTCCTACCTGGTACTTATAATGTGATCGTCACCGACGGCGCAGGTTGTACCTCTACACTGCCTAATTCAGTGATCATTGTGAATGCGCCTGGCGCGCTTGCAGCTTCTGAAACTACTACACCAGGTTTGTGCTTCGGTCAATCAACCGGTTCCATCGACCTGACGGTAACCGGAGGCTGGGGAGCTTTTGGTTACGATTGGCCAGCTCCATTGCCTGATTCTATCCAGGATCAACCAGCGGTATCTTCAGGTACCTATACTGTAACGATTTCAGACCAGGGTGGTTGCACGATTACCAGAACCATCACCGTAGCAGGAGCACAATCGGCTATTCAATCCGGCGCTCCGGTGGTAACCACAGTATCCTGCTTCGGACAAGGCAATGGCGGCATCTGTATCACGCCTTCAGGCGGCAACGGCGCACCATATTCTGTAAGCTGGAGTAACACTACCCTGGTAGGCTCTTGTATTGGTTCTTTGCAGGTAGGCTCTTACGCACCAACGGTAACCGACGGACAAGGTTGCACTGCGGTGTTCCCATCCGTATTGGTTTCCGGCCCGGCTACACCGATTTCACTGGATACAACGCTGACGCCGGCCAATCCTTTGGGAGGTATTACGGTCATTACAACAGGTGGCACACCAACTTATACCTACTTGTGGTCGACCGGCGCTACCACACCTGGAATTTCCAATCAACCAGCCGGTACTTATACCGTAACGGTAACAGATGCCAACAACTGTACCATGGTTGGCACCTTTGCGATCCCGTCGGCCAACGTATTGAACACGCCAACCTATACCGTGCAAAGTTCTTGCAACAACGACGGTTGCATCTTCCTGACGCTACCTGCCGGCGCTTCCGTAGCAACGCCATTCACGATCTCCTGGAACGGCGGTGGCACCCAGTCATCCAGCTTAACACCTTCGTTGTGCAACCTGGCGGCCGACTTCTACAATGTGACTATCACAGCGGCAAACGGCAACTCTGTAACACTGAATAACATTGAGGTGCAGCAAAAACAACAGGCGCTGTTGAGCACCGCGAATATTGTACATCCGATTGATGACTTCCACAACGGCAGCTTGTCGGTAATGCCGCAATTCCCAAACTGCACGGTATTGTGGAGTACGGGTTCAACTGCACTGTCATTAAATAACCTCGATCAGGGCAACTACTCCGTAACCATCACCAACAATACTTCGCAGTGTACGGCGGTGTATTCGTATACCCTGGAGCGTCAATACCCTCCGTTTGTGGCCAGTGTGGTGCAGGAGGTTGACCCAACTTGCGGAACTTCAAACAACGGCTTTATCAATATCACTGTAAACGGCGGCGACGGCCCGAACTATACCTACCAGTGGAGCGGCCCGAACGGGTTCGTAAACTCCAGCAAAGACATATCCAACCTGGCGCCAGGCTCTTATACCTGCACCGTTTCTGACGAACGCGATTCAGTCCGCATAATCGGCCCGATTGTTCTTACGTCAAATTCTAACCTGAATATCACCAACGTCAATGAACTTTCACTGACGCCAGGTGGAACGCAGGTAAGCGGAGATGGAATTTGCGATGGTGTTGCCCAGGTGGTGATTGCAGGCGCTACAGGCAACGTAAATATCTTGTGGAGCAACGGCGTCACTACGGCCAATAACAACACCCTTTGCGGTGGCCAATATTCTGTTACAGTAACAGATTCACAAGGTTGCACCGCTTCGTGGTCGGACGCGCTGACATCGCCAGCTGCCATCGCTTCATCGAGCCAGGCAACCAGCCCGAAATGCTACGGCCAAACCAACGGTACCGCGAAAGTATTCGTAAGCGGCGGTATCGAGCCTTATGAAGTGTTGTGGTCGAACGGCCAATTTGATGAATTGGTGTTCTCCAACACGTTTTCTGAAGCAGTGAGCCTGGAAGGTGGCGAATATGGCGTGACCATTACCGATGGCAACGGCGTTACCAGAACCATGTCGGTAACGGTACCAGCCCCACAGCCGATCGAAGTAGAATTTACCAGCATCGATCCGGAGCGCTTTAATGATTGCGACGGCGAACGGATCGCTTTTGTCACAGGCGCTCAAGCTCCATTGCTGTACGCCTGGACGAGCAGCAAATCCGGCCAAACCGGTGAAAACGAACGCGCTGAAGGACTTTGTGCAGGTGATGTGTTGACCTACCTCATTCAAGACGCCAACGGCTGTTCCGTGACCGTAATTGATACAGTGCCATACCCTGAAGACGGATGTTTCCGCGTTCGTCCGGTGCTGACACCCGCTGAGCAAGACGGCAACAACGACTTCACCAACATCACTTGTATCGAAACCGTGCGCGACAATATGGAAATTTACAACCGTTGGGGACAATTGGTGTTCCAAACCGAAGAATATTCCAACGACCCGAATGATCCTGCCCGTACGTTCACCGGATTTACCCGCACAGGCCAGTCTTTGCCCGAAGGCGTATATTATTACGTACTCACCATCGTAGATGAAGACGGCATCCAGCATCAATTCAAAGGACACATTAATATTATAAAATAAACAGAAGGGGCTGTCTCCTGTAATTTGTGAGACAGCCCCACACCCTCCCTTCTCATCCTTAATCGATTACCACAACAATGAAAAAATCAGTTTCTACCCTCATATTCGTGCTTGCCGTTTTTTCCGCTTTCGCTCAGGAGCAAGCCGTGTACTCACAGTACCAGGTATTCCCGGTTTTGATCAATCCTGGTTACACCGGATTTGGCGATAACCACCAGGTGTTGGCAAATGCCCGCAGTTCCTGGACGGGTTTCCCTGGCAAACCAACTACCTACACCCTCATGTATCACGGCCCGCTGGGCGACAAGCTGGCTCTGGGTGGCGGGTTCTTTTCCGAAACAGCCGGCGATGTGAATACCACCAAGATGATGTTGAACTACGCGTTCCGTTTCAGGATTCAAAAAGCGATGATCGGCCTTGGTTTGTCCACCGAGTTTTTGAACAGAAAGGCGGATGCATCCCTGTTGAACGACCTGAATGTGGATCGCAACGATGCTACCCTGGAAAGCCTGGTAGAAGGGCAACAGATCTTCGACGCTTCCGTGGGCGCACATGTATTGTACGACGACAAGTTTTTTGTTTCCGCTGCATTGCCCAATACCATCCGTACCCGCCTCGACGAGGTAGCAGTGGATGATAACACATCCAATAGTTCAGGCGGCCACTATTTGTTCCAGATCGGTTACATTTTTAACATGCCGAATCAGAATTTTAAGATCATTCCTTCACTGACCATGCGTCAGTTCCGCAATACACCTTCACAAATCGACATCAACGTACAGGGCAGGTTCCTGGAAGATAAATTGATCGCAGGCCTGACCTTCCGCCCAAGCACCGACGGCTCTGCCGTTTGTCTGTTGGGTACAAAAATCAATCAGTTCCAGCTTTTCTACTCCTACGATCTTTCGTTTTCAAATTTCCAGCGTTACAATGGCGGTTCGCACGAAATCAGCGTAGCCTACAACATTGCCCGGAAAGCTAAAGTGACCTCCGTGACGCCATCCGACAAATGATTGTCGTGGTGCTTGATTGTTGATTCCCTTTCACGGTTAATTGAATGCACTGTATTGGTCAAGGTCATGCCTTTACCTGGTGGGGGTTTTGTGTTTGTGTGTTTTTGTGTTTTTGTGTTTGTGTGTTTTTGTGTTTTTGTGTTTTTGTGTTTACGATCGTTTTATATTTTGCATGTAGCGTTTGATAGTGGACGCAGCGTGGTTTTGAATGTAACCTGTCATACTGAGCGCTGTTAATCAACGCTTTAGCCGAAGGCTGTTTTCATAACCAAACAGCGCGAAGTATAAGTATGGAAATTAGAGAAACAATTTCCTTTTAAAGTGCGAGGCAAATGATTCAGAACCATCTTAGAAAAACGACCGTAGGACAATGTCGGTGACCTAAGCGGAGTTGGATTCAATACATGATTACTGGATTACATGAATACTAGATTGTTGATTTGGATTTTTTGATGGAAAATTTTTATTGCTTTTGATGTAATAGATTGATAATCAAAAATCTTACATCTCCTTCATAAATCTAGTATTCATGGAATCAAGTAATCATTTAATGAATCTTGTATCGATAAATTCATTTAAATCATCAAAATTTTCCTTAAGTCACCGACATTGCCCTGAAGGGGCGGAATATGGAAGTAACAGGTGTCGACTAAGCAAAAACAAGCATGCTGATCCCCCCCTTAAGTCACCGGCATTGGACTGTAGGGAGGTATCTACCCTGTTACCTTCAATTAATTTTGTCCCTATACTTAAATTTTTAATTTCAAAAAAGCTGCGTTTTCCGCGAGAAAACCCCCAAACCCCCAAACCCCCAAAAACACAAAAACACAAAACCCCAAAACACAAAAACCCAAAAACACAAAACCCCAAAAACACAAAAACACAAAAACACATATTTCCCCGACAAACAACAAATAACAAACTAACAATTGGTTTTTGGGATGGCCTCTCTCCTAAATGTAGGAGGGGGGCTTTTTTAATTTGGCAATACCATGTCATGAAGATTGATAATTCTTGGTTTTCAATTAAAATGGTTTCAATGTTGTCAAAAAAATGAAAGGAACTATTGACAAATCATTTTTCTCTTTTACCTTCGCGGGGAAATATGTTTGTAGGCATATTTCAACGCAAAGAAGTTTTGATACACTCTGTCATACAGTGCACTGTAAATCGGCATTTTAGCTGTAGGCTGTATTCAAAACTATACAGCGCGAAGTATAATCCGTATTCCCGAAATGCTCTTGAGAAGTCTACCGCTCGCGTTAACCGGCGTCACTGTGATTTCTCTTGCCGGATCCCATCCATCGATTTTAGTTTTTGTAATTGGCATTTTTCTTGCTGCAATTATTGTAGTGGTTTTTTCTTATTACATTAACTGTGTAGTCTTGTTCACTGTGTAGTCTTTGGGAGCAATCCCTTTTTAATCTCATGAAAGTAAAATTACTTGCCGCCTCAGGTGGTTTCAGAACTGTAGTTTCAAAGCTTTAATCAGGTGCTGCGCGCACTTGATTAAAGCTTTTTTTATATATAATCCGCAAAAACCCATTCGACACTTTTTTTATCACTCATCTTTTTTCGTTACAACATGAAAAGAACATTTTTCAAACGGAACCTGCGCTCCATCGTAGCAACGGTGATTCTGTTGTGCGGATTGTTTTTGTCCGTTAACCGGGCGGAAGCACAATCCTACAACTGGGTTTCCGAGTCGATCGCTACTACTAAAGTGGCTGAACAGCTGGATCAGCTGAGCCTGGACATCCAGAACTTTGTACCAGGCAGCACGCCTTACAAAAACATGGAAAATCAAATTGCTTATTACAAATTGATTGCTGTAGCGCTTGAAGACGGCTTGCCTACTGGCACGGCAGTTAGCGAAAGCCTTCCGAAAGTGAACGACCGGTTTAATTCAACCAAAGATTTCGTCACTAAAGTTAAACTCCAGGAGCTCTTTGACGGGGCGGTTGTTCTACTTACGATTTAACCGCAACAAAGCATTCCACCGTTTTTCATTTAATTAAAAATCCACTCATGAAAAGGAAAAATACACTTAATTTGTGTCTTTCCGCTTTGTTTGCGCTTTTTGCTGTATCGATGGGTATGGCGCAAACTTTTACCGGAAATACAACCAATACCGCAGGCAATATGGCGATCCCTTCTGCGGGTACCGGCGGATGTACGGTTGCGCCGCAAACTACCGGCGGTACATTCTTCCAGAATACGGTTGCAGGCATCAACGCAGCTGCCGTTCTGACAAGCGTACAGATCAACCTCACACATACCTTCGACTCCGACCTTGATATTTACCTCGTTGCTCCCAACGGCCAGATTCTGGAGCTGAGTACCGACAATGGTGGTGGCAACGACAACTACACCAACACGGTTTTTTGCGACAACGCAGCTTCCAGTATTACCGCAGGCGCGGCGCCTTTCACCGGTATCTTCCGTCCGGAAGGCACTTTGGTAGCTTCTGCATGTGGTACTACCGTTACGCCAACCGTTACCACCCTGGCAGCATTTGCCGCCGGCCAGAACGGCATTTGGCAACTTCAAATCAAAGACGACGTTGGTGCTGACGCAGGCGTTATGCTCGGCTGGTCTTTGTCGTTCAACGTTCCTGGTTGCACCTATGCCGGAGTTACACTTCCTACCCTGAACATCGCCGGCACCGATCCAGCTGTTTGCGGCGCTTCTAATGTACAAGTTACAGTGCCTGCAGGTGTTGGCAACTGTGCAAGTTCTGTCGTTTCTGTATTTGTTGACGGCGTGTTCCTGATCAACTCCACCCCAGGTGGCGTAGTAACCATTCCGTTGCTGACCAGCGGCGCTCATACGGTACAATATCGCCTTTCTGCTTGCGATCTGGTTAACCAAACGATCAATGTAACCGATGGCGTTCCGCCGGCGTTGTTATGCCCGTCCAATGTGACCTACAACCTCGACCCGGGCGCTTGTAGTCAGTTTGTTAACTATGAAATATTTGCTGTTGATAACTGCCCGGGCCTGAATGTCAGCATGAATCAAAACCTTGGCTGGCCTCAAGCGGTTGATATCGCGCTTGTGTGCAGCAATGCGGCTGCCGATGCACTTTCTTACTACCGCGTATTTAACGTTGCACAGAACCTGACTGCAACCAGCATCGACCTTGGTGTTTGGCGTGCCACGCCGGGATCTCCGTTCACCATTAAATTGTGGGCGCTTACCGGCGTATTGAACAATGCCAACTTGACCAACTTGTTGAGCACAACAGTGTATGATCCAGCTGCGATTGTCAACGCTCAAACGATCAATATCCCGTTGACGCCTACACAAATTCCTGCAGGCACCAACGTAGTGGTACAAATTACGTCTTCCGGCACGGCAACGCCTCAAGCAGGCTCCTCTGTAGGTTTCGACCTCGCAGGCGAATCAGCTCCGACCTATGCTTACGGCTGCTTGAACACCGCCGGCGTACCGGCCCAGTTGACTGCAGACATCGCCGATTTGAACTTCTTCAGCACCCGCGGTTTGATCCTGCAATTGAATATGGCTGCTCCTGCGGTTACGTTAACTCAAACTGCAGGTTTGCCTTCAGGTTCTGAGTTCCCGATCGGTACTACAACCAACTGCTTTACTGCCGTGGATTACGCCGGTAATGAATCAGAATGCTGCTTCGATGTAACGGTAATTGAATACCCGAACCCGGTAGATCACCTGACTTGCAACGATTTGGTACACTTCTCCGTAGATGCTGACTGCTCTGGTTGCATCGGCGCTGACGATGTATTGGAAGGTGGCCCATATGGCTGCTACGACGACTACATTGTAGAACTGGACAAAACGCTTCCTTATGGCAACGGCCCATGGGTACCTGCTTGCGTAGGCCCATCAGACATTGGCAAAACATACCAGGTACGCGTAACTGATCCAGAGAACGTAAACAACCGTTGCTGGGGTTCTGTGAAGATCGAAGATAAATTGCCTCCTGTATTGAGCTGCCCAACGGTTGGCTTGCCTTGTAATGCAGATGTTGCGCCTCAGGCAAACCAGGCATTTACGCTCAGCCGCACCGCTAACTTTGCGATTCCCGCTGCAGGTACGGTGAATGTCAATTTCGACATCCCTTCCAACACACCTGTATTGGATGTGAATGTTTCTTTGGTAACCGACCACACTTGGGTGGGCGATACCCGCATGACCCTGACTTCTCCTTCCGGTACTACGGTTGTAGTTTATGACCGCCCGGGTATCCCGGTTCCAGGTGGCCTCGGATGCGCTGGCGACGGCCTAGACGTGGACTTTGATGACGAATCAAATACACCTTATGCCGTATTTGAATCAACATGTGGCAACGGCCCTGCCATTGCAGGCGAGTTCCAGCCGATTGAATTGCTTTCCGGTTTCGATGGCGAATCAGCAGCAGGCACCTGGGTGCTTTCTGTTCAAGACCTCGTAGGCGGCGACGGCGGCCCGAACTCTACGGCAACCATCAGCATCGCTACTCAAGGCGGCGCAGGGTTCCCTAATGGTTTGGTTTACAATGTTGATGTTTTAGGCGGCCCAACCAATTTCACGGTGATTGCCGGATCAGGCACACCAACGATCGAAAGCTGCTCTAACGTTTCTCTTACATTTATCGATACGCCGGTACAAGAAGACTGCGCGAGCGGTTTGACACAAACCATCAACCGTAAATGGACAGCAACCGATGCCAGCGGCAATAGCACTACCTGTATCCAAGTGATCGAATTGTTCCGTCCGACACTTAATGATGTAGTATTGCCATCTGATTACGACGGCATCGACGCTCAGTATTTCCAATGCACAGACAACGCTTACCCAACTCCAGAATGGATCGAAGGCCAGGGTCTCCAAGGCTTCCCATATGTATTCGGCGTACCAGTAGGTTGCAACATCAACTGGTCATACACCGATTATGAAATTCCGGTATGCGACGGCACGTACAAAATCCGCCGCGAATGGTCGGTAATCGACTGGTGCATAGGCCAGGGCTTCCTGTACAACCAGATCATCAAAGTGGTTGACGAAGAAGGACCAGCTATTTCCTGCCCAGCGAACATGACGGTATCAGTTGATCCGTTCTCTTGCTGCGCATTTGTGAACCTTCCTGATGTGATCATCGAAGACAACTGCTCACGGATCAATAACATCAGCGGTATGGTCGTAACGTTCGACCCATACACAGGCAACCAAACCGGCATGCACACCTTCGGTGGCAACGTAACTGACTTCCCAGGCAACAACCACTGGGATCTGGACACTTTGGGCGCATTTGGCTGGACGCCATGCTTGCCACAAGGCACACACACGGTAACCTACATTGCTGAAGACGACTGCGGTAACACCTCTACGTGCTCGTTCCGTTTGACGGTTCGCGACTACGTACCACCGGTAGCTGCTTGCGACGAAACTACGACAGTAGCAATCGGCGTAGACGATCCATTTGACTGCTACGGCCCAGCAGGCCCGAACGATGTACCACCAGCACTTGGCTCTTGCGAATTTGCAGGTGTAACCTGGGTTAAAGCTACCACCTTCGACGATGGTTCCTACGACCACTGCAACGGCGTTAATTTCACGATCCGTCGTATGGCTCCATACTCTGAAAGCATCCTAGGCCTGAATGCCACGAACGGCTTCTTGCCTTGCGACGATATCTTCCCTGACTTCCCAAGCGAATTTGAGCGTGCAATTGCTGAGCAAGACTCGATCAAGTTCTACTGCTGCGAAGTAGGTACTACACAAACGATCATCCTGCGTGTATACCAG
>JAEUUR010000363.1 GCA_016787465.1 Saprospiraceae bacterium
TCGGTGTGCATATCGAAATAAGCAGGGCGGGTTTGACGATCATCGCTTAGCCCGGCAGCGTGCGGCACCACGCTGTTGTTCACGTCGCCGATTTTGATGCCCCAGAAATCTGTATTTCCCAGATTTGTTAGAACATTTTGGAAATGTAAACTATCCGGCAAAGGCCCTATAAACGGATTCATTGGATTAGGGAATACCAAGGATTTGGGCACAAACCGCCAACTGTTGTTGTTGGGTAGCTCGCTATACAACCCGAGCAGCAGTTTTCGCAATTCTACAATATCGAAGGTGGTAATGCTGTTGCTTCGGTTGGCGTCGGCAGCAATCATTTTAAACGGAGAGCCAATTGCCTCAATACCACGAATATGTTTTGAAATCAAAACCAGGTCGAAAGTGGTTAGTCCATTGAGCGGGTAATTGTCTAACAAAGGCCTGACGGTTATGTCACTGGTGATTGGTAAATTCAAATATTGAAAATACCCGGAAGTGTCCGTATAGTCGGCTGGTGAAAAATTAAAAGCCCCTACAATGTTTTCAAACCCGGAGATATTAATGACAACACTATCTACCCCTTGATTCAATTCCGTTGCGATTTTCCCAGAAACCTGAGGCCCCCCTTCGCCGCATTCATGATTAGGGTCATTAATCGTTATTTGACCTTGGCAAAACGAAGCATTCCCAGCCAAATCGCGGCTCCAAAGCTCCACGGTTCGAACCCCTAATTCATCACATTTGTATTTTACCATAGTCTCAGGCATACCCGCACTATCTAACGGGAATCCCGTTCCCGTTCCAGCTTTTCTGATACCAATTTGGAGGTTAAATTCATGTGTACAGTTGTCATTCGTGTATTGCAAAAAATCACTCGCCCAGAGCACTAAATTTCCAGTAGGCAATATATTTGTCGAGAGCGGCGACAAACAAACCACCACCGGCGGCAAGCCGTCTTTCAATAAAATGTCATATTCACACGAGTCAATATTCCCACAGCCGTCAGTCGAATACCACCTGATCCGGTGGTTACCGTAAGGCAACTGAGCCGGCAGGTAAACGTCCGGGTTTTGTAGCGTATTAAATCGCACCACGGCCGTTTTAGTATCACCCACTACGGTTTCCTGCACGGCGAATCGCCACTTTTGGTTAACTGGCACCGGGCGGGCATCAAATTGCCGCTCCTGTGCCGTACCAGAAATGTTATTAAACAAAACCTTCCCCGGAGAATGCGGATTTTCACTGTCCACCATCGTTTCCCGAATCCCATCGTAGTTCAAATCCATGAACAGTTTGTAGGCCATTTTCACGTCGTTACCATCGCATAAATCGGACGCCGCCATGCTCAGCGGCACACTCATTTCACATAAATCGGGCAGGTTATTGGCAGGGTCGTACCATACTCCGGAACTCCACAGCAACGGATCGTTGGATGTCGAATCCAACCAGGTTTGATTGCCGGAGGCCGGACAATTAAGCAACGCTGGCGCTTGTGTGTCGGTTACCTGAATGATCTGAATATAGCGGTATCCGTTGGCATTACTATCAAAATAGGTTGAAAAATCAGTCGGCTGAGCATCTGAAGAGGCGATTTTTAGCAAACTTGCCTGCCATACGTCTCCGGGAGTTTGAATATCTGAAACCACCGGCCCCACCAGGTTCAGTGAATCATCGGGCGAGGCGCCCGGGTTGGGGTTCGGCACGTCGATCCATGCCTGCAATGAATCGTAGCGGCAGGTGTTTGTCACTGACCATGTGCGCAAAATACCGTAACATCCATTCGGCAAATTGGTGATTTTTTCATCCGAATACGTCACCTCCATTTTTTCACAATCAACGCCGAACAACACCGGCGCGCCGTAATCAGCTGCACTTTGGCATGCCGAAGCAAACACATCGTCGGGGAATCGAATGAAATAATGTTGGTTATTTACGACGTTAATCACCTGTTCACAACTTCCCGTTTGTCCGTTCTCTCCAAAAACCTGAAAACGACGGGTTATCGTTCCGTTGGTGCAAACACTGTCGAATGCCGACCACTCGACTGACAGGTGCAAGGAGTCCACCCAGCAGTTCAATGTCGACGGCACACCGTAAGCATCCAAATCGGGGTCAAAATCACTGCAACTCACCGTTACGTTCGGAGGGGGTGTGCATGCCGGCGGAGCCGTGCCGCTCAGCACCACATGAAAAACACATTCGGAAAAATGCCCCGCCCCAAATCCGGGAGGGGGTGTTCCTACCGGCGCGGCGATGTCGTACACACGCAGCGCGCCCGCGAGCGTATCGCCGAAGTTTAAACAACACAATTGCAGGGTATCTGTAAAATTACTGCCTGCCGGATCGCAGACAACCGGGTTCAGCCATTTCGCTTTGAAAGAAAGCGCTGCACAGGCATCCGAAGAGCCGTCGTCCATGGTGGCAGCAGGCAGATCCAAATACCCGTCAGGCGGAAGTTGTGCATGATAAAAACTGTCGCACAAAGCCACCGGCGGAATCGGGTCGGCCAGGGTAACGGTGAACACGCAATCGCCAATGTTGTCGCAATCGTCGGTGGCCACATAAAGCACTTCGGTGCTTCCAACGGGAAAATCGGGGATTGTCCCAAATGCTCCGGTTACGGTGGAATCAGTTTGCACTGCCAGGGTTCCGGTAATCGTGCTCACTAGCCCACTGTCCGACCAAAACGCCTGAATCGAACTCAGTCCTGAACATGCATCTGAAATCAGCACATCCGGCAAGCCGAATGCCGTGTTGCAATCGAGGTCGGCAATTTCAATAAACAGATCGTCGGGGCATGTGATCGTTGGGCCCTCTGTGTCGTTCACCTCAATTTGTTGTGTCAGAATAAGGGGATTGGTGGGCGACATATCGGCGCAGAAGTTGAAAAGATACCACCTTCTCAAAACGGTTTCATGCCCGGAGCAACCTGATTGAACGATCGTATCTGCATAATCAGCCGCCCAATTACACACAAATGCAATATCATACTGCCGGTTAAAAAGTTCGACAAATGGCCTGCCATTGGTTTCAACGGAAAGATCGGGCGCCAGGCAGGAGGTGCTTGGAGCCGGCGGCAGTTGAAAACCGGTATTCACCGGAAGCACCACAATAATCTGCGTCGTTTCACTGGTGTTTCCAAACTGGTCCATAGCGCGCCATTTCCGGCGAATCAGTGAATAAATACCGCTGGTATCCAAACAGGAATATTGTGTGATGTTATCCACGTAATTAATACTTAGCGGCAAGTTGTCACAGGCGTCTGTGATGGTCGGCTTCCCGGCTTGAATCCCCAGGGAGTCGAACAAAAATTCGGGTGTGATCATGTGGGCCGATGTTACCACGCAGGGAAGTACAATGGTATCTGCCCCGTTGATTTGTGGAGGGGTAAAATCACGGATTTGCACGCTTGCCGTGCATTGGGTGCCCGAACTTACATCCCTAAGCCTTGCCAGGTAGTTCTTTCCAGCATCTGTCGCTGTAAGGGTTGCAGACTGCCAAGGCCCATTCCCCAAAGGAAATGTTTTGTCAATTTCCACTACATAATCATTCAAACAGCCAATGGCCGACCCTTCAACCAATTGAAGTGGCGCTACGGTAGCTGAACAATTGGCCGGCGACAGAGGGATGACCACCGGCCCGCTTTTGCAGGCAAACACCGTATCTGATTCGATCACCGTGATACTGAAGGAACAGGTAGAAGTATTGCCCGACAAGTCGGTCGCCAAAAACTGGTTAACCACGGTACCCGGCACAAAAACGGAGCCTGGAGGTTGTCCGGAAAGTTGAATGATAATTGCCTGGCCCTGATCGTCGGTAGCCGATACGATGTATTGAATTGCCGTATCACAACGTGTGGCGGCAAGATGAACCGTTTGTGACTGCGGACATACGATCACCGGCGCGATCGAGTCGGTGGGAGGAGAAAAACTGGCAGCTTTTGTGTGTACGATTCCGAAAAGCGGGATTAAATGAAGGAGTAAAAAAAATTTCATATAGTTAGATTGAATCAATTGCCTCTCCTCAAAACCAACCATCAAACGCACCTACAACCTCACCATCTTTCGCTGCGCACTGTATGTTGGCGTTTGCAAGCGGTAATACAAAACACCCCGCACATCCACTGCATCTTTTTCCAGTTTCAACAGGTGCATCCCCTGTTGGTAATAACCTGTATGGGTGTAAATCACTCTTCCACTCATATCAGTCACTTCCAGCGTTGCTTCACTTGCTTCGGGCAGGTTGAAACGGATTTCCGTGCTGCCGAAGAACGGGTTGGGTTGATTTTGGTACAACTCAAACCCCTGCATTTCCCGTCCACGGATTATTGGCCATCCAATGACACTTGGGTTTTTTGAGGGATACGCTTCGGCTTTGGTGATATTGCTGCTGATAGAAAGCTTCTGGTGCAATTCACCTGCTTCACGCGCGCGCACCTTGAACCCGAAGGCAGGCGTACCTCCTTTTTCCCAGGCAAACGTAATTGAATTTTTTTCAGGGAATCTGGCAAAATGTTCTTGCCCCACGTGCTCGGCAGGAACTATTTCAAGTAGTTCCAAACCGTTGAAATCAAGCGTGAACTGACACCCCTGGAGCGCCTCGGCAGCTTGCAAACGAAGGTCAATAATGTCACCGGATTGCACTTTTTCGGCATGGTCCGACAGCAGATCGAAATAGACAGGTTTGGCCTGGCGGTCGTCGGGTTGCGCGGTGGCATTCGATTCTACGGTGTTGTTAACGTCGCCGATTTTTACGCCCCAGAAATTTCCGTTTGTCATGTCGCTCAATAGTTCAACCACACGGATTGAATCTGGAAATGGGGGAGCGAACGGATTCAGTGGGTTGGGGAAGGTGTACGATTTGGGAATGAACCTCCAGCTGTCGTTGTTCGGCAGAAAGTTGTAAATTCCTAAAATCAATTTCCTTAATTCTACGATGTCAGAGGTGGTGATACTGTTGCTTCTGTTGGCGTCGGCGGCAATCAATTTTAAGGGAGAGCCGAGCGCTTCGATACCCAATATGTGTTTGGAAATCAGTACCAGATCGAAGGTGGTGAGGCCATTCAAAGGAAAATCGTCATTAAAAGGCCGGATGGTAAAGGAAGAAGCAATCGGTACTGAACCGCTGATGGTGTAGTTCCCCAGGGTATCCGTATGATTTCCAGGCAACAAAGAAAATGGGGGTGTGAACTGGCCGATACCACTTTCAATGTTTATAGCAACATCAACAATGCCGTCGTTCAATTCGGTGGTGATTTTCCCGGAAACGTCCACCGATTGATCGATGCTGCAATTGTCAGAATTATCAACAATATTTACCGTCGTTAAACAAACGCCGGAGTTTCCATAGCGGTCGCGGCTCCACAGTTCCACCATTTGCGGCCCGAGTTCGTCGCAACCGAATTCGATGGTCGTAACAGGATTGCCGCTGTTATCCAAAGGGAAGCCAAATCCGGTTCCTGATTTGCGCAAACCTTCCACCAAAAACTGGCTGGGTGTGCAGTTGTCTTCCTGATATTGAAGCAAATCGAGGGTGGAAAGGGGCGCTTGTTGGAACACCAGCATATTGACGTTAACACCGCTTTGGCAGAGCACCGTAGGCGCTTTTACATCCCTGATGATGATATTATATTCGCAAACGCTTTCATTGAGACAGGCGTCCTTCACAAACCATTTAATCTTGTGGTTGCCGTATGGCAATTGTACCGGTACATAATTGGCCGGCTGAGATTCTGAATTGAACCGGATATTAACCATCCGACGATTGCCGCTGATAATTTCCTGTTTGGCAAAGCGCCATTTTTGATTTGCCGGAACGGGCCTGAAGTCGAACTGCCGGGTTTCGCTGTTTCCCGAAACATTGTTGAAATAAACGGTATTGGAAGGTGGCAACTGCGTGCTGTTAATCACTGTTTCACGCACGTTATCGCCGTTCAAATCGAGCAACAACTGGAATTCTACCGATAATTGTTCCCTGGAGCATGCATCGGTGGCAACAATTCCGATATCAGCGGCGCCTTCGCACAAATCAGATGAAATATGAAGCGGATCGAACCAATATTGAGCGTTCCAAAGCTGATTGTTGTTGTTGCTGACGTCGTCGACGATTTGCCCAGCCTGTCCATAACAGTTTTCAATCACAGGGTCTTCATTATCAATCACTTTGATAATCTGTTTGTATTGATATCCGTTGGCGGCAGGGTCGTAAAAAATGGCGAAGTTGGTCGGAAACTGGTCGGTGGGATTAATTTTCGATTGTGTGGTTTTCCAGGGGTCGCCGGGGGTTTGAATGGGTGAAACGGTTGGCCCCAGGAGGTTGTCTGGATGGTTGCTTTGTGCTACAGGGTTTGGATTCGGCACAATAATTCTGGGCAGGAGCGGATCGTAGGTGCATTCGTTGTAAATCGTCCAGGTTCGGTCAATTTTATAACATGCATCCGGAACGACATCAAAAATTTCATCGGTATAAGTAATGGAAAACTGCTCGCAATCCTCTCCGAAAAAGACCGGTGTCCCATAAACGCCCGTGGTGTCGCAACTGGTCACAATCACGTCGTTGGGAAACCGTATGAAATAATCCTGGTTGTAGTTGGAAACAATTTTTTGGGTGCATTGACCACTCTGACCAGCCCCATTGTACACATTGAACAATCGGGTAATAGTGCCTCTGGAACACAAAGTATCGAACAAACTATAACTGACGGTCGTGGTGACCGAATCAACCGAACAGCTTTGAGAAGCGATGCCTCCGTAGGCTTGAAACGTTGGATCGAACGCTTCACATGATACCGTTACATTGGGCGATGCCACACAGGTT
>JAEUUR010000365.1 GCA_016787465.1 Saprospiraceae bacterium
AGCAGATTCTAAAAATAACCCTATTGAACTAAATCTGGAACACCTGGCTGCCGGTTTTTATCTGCTTAAACTGGAAGGCCAACAACCAGTGAAATTGATCAAAATTTAGCCTGTTGAGTTTCAAGTGTGCAATGGAATCACCCGGCTTTATTTCCATGGGTTGCCCTCTATGTGCTCTGAATGCAGCACGACCAAAAAATAAACAGGTTAAATAATTTGAGTAAATTTAGAATCAAACTGAAAATATACTCAAAAATTTTACTTCACCGATGGATGAGCATTAACGTCCAACCCCGAACGCCCAATCGTCCGATTTCGGACAATTCAGGTCATTGTTTTATTGCACAAACGCAACAAAATCAATGCAATACAATTCTGGCACGTCAATCGCTGAATACCATTAAATTCTGTGACCACCGATGCTTTTCCATATCAAACGTACCGTACGCAACCTTTGGAACAACCGCCTGTACTCCCTGCTGAACCTGTTTGGTTTGGCAACCGGCATGGCCGCCGCCATGTTGATCGCCTTGTGGGTGCAAAATGAGTTGCGCTTCGACTCCTACCACCCTAATGCCGACAATATCTGGCGTCTGAAAACCGACCTGCGCATCAATGAGACTGAAACCTGGAACTGGGGATCTACCCCACTGAAAACACCCGAACTCTGCGCTCAAACGCCTGGCATCACAGCCACAGCACAGATCATGAAACCTTACGGGCTCTCCGCAGTGGTTCAACGCGGCGCCGAATTGTTCGACGAAAAGAACTACGGTTTTGTTGGTCCCGGCTGGTTCAATATGTTCCAATACGATTTTGCGGAGGGCGATGCAAGCGGTTTCGGAGAACGCCCCAACGACATGCTCATCACGGAAAGCCTGGCCGCTAAAATATTCGGTCGCCGCAGCGCCCTTGGCGCCACCTTGCGTATGGACTCTGTTGATTATGTCATCCACGGTGTTTTGCGCGATCCACGGCCGGAATCCAGTTTCCGGGAAAATATGTTGTTACCCATTGAAGCCTGGCTCAAACGCGGAAATTACCGCAAAAACGACGAAAGCTGGAACAACTTTAACTACACTACTTTTATTGAATTGCGCCCCGACGCTTCGCCGGAGGCAGCGGGCGCACAACTCACTCAACTACTCACAGAAGCCAAACAGGATTCCAACATCACCCTGAAACTCGGCGCCCTGCGTGATTTGCATTTCGACCGTTCGCTGAAAGACGACCTGTTCGACAAAGGCAGTCGGCGATCGGTGACGGCTTTTTCCCTGATTGGCGCCCTGATTCTACTCATGGCAGCCATTAATTATGTAGGTCTCACCACCGCGCGTGCGCAAACCCGTGCGCGCGAGGCGGGTATCCGGAAAGTGGTGGGCGCAAGCAAGGCGGGTTTATTTGCCCAGTTTTTAGGCGAATCTGCACTACTCGCATCGGCCTCCGGCGCCATCGCTTTAATATTGGTGCATTTGTCATTACCCATGTTTTCGGAATTGGCCGGCAGGTCGTTCAGCCTGCCCTGGAATAGCGCTTTGCCCTGGTTATTGTTGGGCGGAACCACGCTGGCCACTATTGCGCTTTCGGGTATTTATCCGGCCTTGCTGATGGCGGGTTTCAACCCCATTCAGGCGCTGCGTGGGCAAGGCGCAACGCCCGCCCGGTCGCTGTTCAGGCAAAGTTTGGTAGTTGCTCAATTTGCCATTTCAGTAGCCTTGTTGATCGCAACAATCGTCATCGGGAAACAACGCGCTTATATTCAGAACAAAGATATGGGGTATGATAGGGATCAGATATTCACTTTTGCCATCAATTGGAGTTTACAACGATCGCTCGGCGTTGAACGCAGCAAAACCATGGTTCAAAACATCGATCAAACCCTTCGCAACTCAACAACCATAGCCGGTTTGAGCCAAGCCAATGATTCGCCGGTACACCTGCAATCCACACATAGCGGCTCGGTCAAATTCGACGGGTTGGCCGAAGACGCCAAACCAACGGTGTCGATTCTGGCAACCGACGCATATTTTGCAGATTTGTTTAAACTTCAGCTTGCAGAAGGTCGTTGGTTTGAAAGAGGAAATAAAAGCGATGAAAATAATTACGTCCTGAACGAAACGGCGGCCCGTCAGCTTGGCTTACCAAAGCCCTGGTTAGGCCAGCGTTTCAGTTTGTATGATACGGAAGGCTTGGTGATTGGGATCGTAAAAGATTTTCATTTTTTACCCTTGCATGAAAAAGTACCACCGCTGGTAGCACACAACATGCCTCAATGGCACGGGAACTTTTTTGTAAAAACCCATCCAGGTAAATCCAAGGAGGCTTTGGCTGTAGCGGAGTCGGCATGGAAAGCATGGTTCCCCAACTATCCGTTCAAGTATACCTTCCTAAGCGAAGATTTCAACCGGATGTATGAAAACGAGCAACGTGCCGCTTCTCTGTTTAATTTGTTTTCCGGAATCGCGGGTTTGCTGGCATGCTTGGGTCTATTCGGCCTGGCCACCTTTGTAGCCGTACAACGCACCAAGGAAATCGGTGTACGCAAGGTATTGGGCGCCTCTGTAACGGGGATTACACGTTTGTTAACCTTCGACTTTTTAAAACTGGTACTGATCGCCGTACTCGTAGCCATTCCTCCGGCCTATTATTTCATGCAACAATGGCTGCAGGATTTTGCCTATCGCATCAGCCTGGAATGGCAAATTTTTGCCCTGGCTGGTTTGATTGCAGTGCTGGTGGCATTTTTAACAGTTGGGGTGCAAAGTGTCAGGGCCGCACTGGCCGATCCGGTGAACAGCCTGAGGAATGAATAATTCAACCCCGGCTGTGCCATTCATTGAACAGCCCCGCAGCATCACGGCCGGCGCGCACCTCATCCATACGGGTCATATTGGATTCAGATAAAAAGCGCGCAGGGCGGTTGTGCAGATTTTCATCAGCCAATTGGATTCCGGTGGCCAGGTGTTCCATTTGGCGCATCCAGCCGGTTGCCCAATTGCCGTAACGTTCTGTGTCTGCCTGCGATTTCCAGGCGCCGTACAACGCGATGTAGATCTTGTCTTCTACGGAAAATGCCATGTCGGTTTTACGCACGGGCGGCTGCCAGTTCAGCCAAAGGATATGGGCCGGCGAAGGAGGCAATGTATCAGCAATTTGTTTCAGGTATGGAATAAGCTCGCTCACCGGCGCATGCGTCCACATATTATCCACGCCCCAGCAATGGTCGTACGGGTAGTGGGTCATGGCGAAGCGGTACATCATATCGATGCCGGGCTGGAAAAACGGCATTTTAAAAAAGGCCTTTTTTCGGATAGGGCTGTTCCGTAAAAATTCCGTTGCCTCATACAATTCGTCTTTGGTATCGGCGAACACAGGGGCCGCCGCTTCAATGCCCGGGCCGCAAAAGAGCAACGTTTTTTTCGAAGTCAACATTTGAAATTCCACAGAATCAGGAATAGAAGGGCCCACTTCATACGCCCAACTGAAGACATCTTCCAGGTGTTTAATATCGAACACGTGCATGGCCATACCTGCATATTTCGGCTTCGGATACACGCGCAGGTAAAAACGGACTACAATGCCGAAAAAACCACCCCCGGCGCCTTTTGCTGCCCAAAACAGATCGCTGTTCTCTTTTTCATCAGCGTGTACCAATTCGCCGTCGGCCGTCACGATATCGTAACCAATGACGCTTTCACAGGCCATACCGAGTTTACGGCCGTTCCAGGCAAAACCGCCCTGGAGCAGGTACCCGCCGATACAAACGCCTTTACAATGCCCGGCCGGAAAAAACAGGTTTTGTTTCATCAACGCGGAAAGCAAGACGCTTCCGCCGGCAGCAGGCCCGGCCCAGGCTGTCATCTTTTCACGATCCACCTGAAATTGGTTGAACCGGGCCATGTTGATCAGGATGGAACCGTTTCGAACATGGTTTGCCGACCAGCTGTGGCCACCTGAACATACGCTGACTTTCTTACCAACTGCACGGGCATAGCGGACGATAGATTTTATATCGTCAAGCGTTTCCGGCGTCGCCATCATATCCGGTAAACGATCGATGGC
This sequence comes from Saprospiraceae bacterium, assembly GCA_016787465.1. Lineage (GTDB taxonomy): Bacteria > Bacteroidota > Bacteroidia > Chitinophagales > Saprospiraceae > M3007. The sequence goes on from JAEUUR010000365.1 coordinate 4,063, forward strand.
GCGCTGGTTGAACAGCGTTTTTAAAACAGCGGCTTTGAACCCCGCGTCGGCCGGCGTCAGCACAGCGCCCTGAATTTTTAAATCGGTCATGCAAGAGCAATTAAGGGTGATTCAATTGATAAATAGCAGGCAAAAAAGCAGCCAGGTGCGGCATTTCTTCCGCACAATGCGTGAGCAGGTCTTGAGCCTGTTGTTCGGTAACGGGCGATAATTTTTGCAAAGCGCCGGAGATCCATCGCGACACTGCGCCTTTCAAACGCAATTCAATATGCGGGCCGCCAATCCAGAACCTTGAACGCATTTCCGCACCCTCGGGCGTTGCACGCACCTGATGCACCAGCCAACCAAAATCGAGCGGATAATGCGCGTATCCAAGGCGTGCGCAGATGAGGGTCATCTTGTGTTTATCTGCGGCCGCTTCGGGTGGGAACCCTAACAACGTGGGGTCGACAAAGCGAATAGATGCTTTTTCCAGCTTTTTCCCGATGTATTCCTCGATGAGGGAGGTGCGCCCGATATACTGCCCGGTGTAGCCTTTGCCATCTTTCCAACGGGCATCGCGGTGAGCAAGCGGGTGCCAGAGTTTGTATTTGTTCGCTGCATCGCTGTGCCAGGCAAACCACCAATTCCACATCGCCGGATCGACACCCGGCATGGGCGTAAGCACGGCGATCCGGAGTGAACCATCGGCTTCCACGGTGTAGCCGTTTTCCACCTCGTTATAACCATCGGCGAGCATCTCGCGCACCTGGTTTAATGAACGAAGCGCGCCTTGAGGAAAAGGAGAACGTTGTAACCCATCCATCGGGCCTTGTGGAGCGGGCAGTACTTTTTCGTTAAAAAAGTGGGCGAAAGGCAATTGATAGTCGTTTTGCCGGTATCCGATGTACAAATCCATGGGTTTGAATTTCCTGCAAAGGAACAGCGGGAGCAGGAGAACGGAATTGATCTATGGTAAGAAATGCTAGTCATGCAGCGATTTACGAATCCGGCTGAGCGATTCGGGCGTGACGTTGAGGTAAGATGCCAGGTATTTCAAAGGAATGTTTTTCACGTATTGTGGCGATTGTTCCAGCAATTTGACATACCGCTCTGTGGCTGAAAGAGAAAGCAGGTCTTTGGCGCGTTGAGATGTTTTTTTGAACAATTCCTCGGTAAACAACCTGCCTAAAAGCTCCAGTTTTCTCGATTCGGCGTACAATCGCATCAAATCATGGTGGTTAACACTAAAAACTGAAAGTGGTGTGAATGCTTCAATGGAATGCGCTGAGGGCGTCCGGTCGAGGAAAGAGGCATAGGAGCTGATCATCGATCCGGGGAAATAAAACTCAAATGAAATCTCCTTCTCATCCTTGAAAAAGAAACTCCGAGTTACCCCATCGACGATGAAATGCACCTGGTTTTCAACTTCTCCGGCTTTAACCAGCAGCGCATTTTTTTCGAGTTGCCTGAATTTCAGGCAAGGAATCAACAGGTTGAATTCCACTTCTCCCAGGTCTGCGCGTTGAAGCATGGAATCCTTCAAGACATCCAGGCCGTTGAACATAGGTGTTGCTTCCATAGAACACAAAAGTGCGCATTTTAACCCGAAAACGCGCACTTTAATGAAATTATCTGCCCTCCAGTCGGTAGTGCCCAATGATTTCAAAAGAAAAAAGACAATCGGCCAATACCTGCCCCTGGCCAATGTTATGCACAATCAGGTAGCGGGCGGCATCGGCCGATTTTTTATCCACTACCAAACCGATATGGGTAAGACCTCCTGCGAGTTTCCAGCAGACGATATCGCCAGGCAGGTAATCGACAGGCAGAAGGGTGATCGGTTTTTGCGCCCCGATACGTGCAAAATACGTCATCAGGTTGGGCACGCGGCGGTGATCGATGTTGGTGTCCGTTTTCTTCAGGCCCCAGATGTTGGGGTATGCATTGAAATGCCGCGACATGTCTTCATGTACAGCCTGCTGGAGGTCGATGCCAAGTTTTCGCAGCGCACGAATTACAACATCCGTACAAACGCCTTTACCGGGAGGCACATCGCCGTTGGGGTAAGGGATAGCGAAATACCCCGGATCGTAGGTTACCGGATCATGGGTGAGGCGGAGGGTTGCGTCCGACAACCGGCGGCCAAAATCCGAAGCAGGCGGCAAAGTATCGGCGGTGATGGATGCCGGTTGTTTTTCAACGGGCGCTTTTGAATTGCACGCCGACAAAAAAAGGAGGATGCATGAAATCTGGATGGTCATCCATGAATAACGCATCCACCACAAATTTTATGCGGCTACAAATATGACGCCGCTATGCGGCTACAAATGGGACGCCGCTATGCGGCTACAAATATGACGCCGCTATGCGGCTACAAATGGGACGCCGCCATGCGGCTACAAATGGGACGCCGCTATGCGGCTACAAATGGGACGCCGCCATGCGGCTACAAATATGACGCCGCGATGCGGCTACAAATGGGACGCCGCCATGCGGCTATTTGCGACTGATGAAGGTTAGCAATTTGTTGCGATCGTGCCAGAGTAATATGGCGGAGCAAAACATTACGACCAAAGCCAGGGCGAACAACAATCCGCCGTCGCCTTTTACTTCAATACCAAGAATGAAAAGGTGTGAAAGTACAGCGCCACTCATGATGCCCAAAGCCCCGAGGGCCCCGAGCCAGGTGGTTTGGGGCATTATGATCAATATGGCGCAGATGAGTTCAGCGACGCCGCTCCCAATTCGGCCCCAAGGCTCCACGCCGAGCTGTTCAAAAATCCAGATACTTTCTTCTGCGCCGGTAAATTTGTAATAAAGTGTTTGAAGGAGAATAATCCCCGCGATCATTCGCAGGGCAAAAAGAAATTTGCTGTTAATCATTTGTTTTTAATTTTGAGCAAAGGAACGCAATAGGAACCCTCAAAAAGTTTGTAACCGGGAATTTTCCCGCTGAGTTGTCGCCGCAGCGATAGTTTCCTGACAATCGGCAGAAGCACATAGACATTTCCAATGACCGATTTGTTGGAACTCAGATTTCCGAATAGATTTTTGATTTGGATATCTACCCCATCCCTTTAATTGTCGATTTTTTTGTTTCGAATAATTTTCCACACCCCCAAAACTGATTTACAGTCCGCATAATATCTCGAATTCCATTCAAAATGAAGCATTTAGAAATTTAAAAAGACAGATGTTTTGATGGTTGTTTGCAAGTTGTCAACATTTTCAACAATAGTTATCAACATTGTTGACAACTATTTTCAAGCAAATACAATATTGATAATCAATAACTTAAAATAGTTATTAACATTTTGTGGAAAAATCGGTTTAAAAAATCTATAAAACCCCGTACTTTCGCTTTCGCTTCGTCGCCAAGGTGACAGGCAAATTTTATTCCGCCTTTCCGAGTACGTCCCTTCACTGCTTAGCTGGATAAACTTTTCCCGGTGCTCTACCGGGACTAAGGAGCGTCTGCTGCCGGAAATCGACAACAAACGCTCACCCCAACACCCCGATGTAACTCAGGGATGCTTGAAAAAATCGCTTTGGGGCTCAGCTAAAAGTACATTGACGCGTTCGGTTAAAACTACGTTTAATCCTCGGCTCAATGCCGCTTCAATTCATGAAAATAATAGTCACACCCTAACCGGTCCTAATTTATATGACACAAATTGACAACGTAAAAACCGAACCCATTTTAGCGGAAAACCCCGACCGCTTTGTTATACTTCCGATCAAATATCCGGAAGTATGGAACATGTACAAAACCGCCGAAGCTTCCTTCTGGACGGCGGAGGAAGTTGATCTGAATCCCGATCTGGTGGATTGGGAATCGAAACTCAACAACGACGAACGTCACTTTATTAAACACGTACTTGCATTTTTCGCCGCTTCCGACGGCATTGTGAACGAGAACCTCGTGCTCAATTTCATGCGTGAAGTTCAAATTCCCGAAGCACGTTGTTTTTACGGCTTCCAGGTGGCCATTGAAAATATCCACGCCGAGATGTACTCCCTCCTCATCGATACGTACATCCGCGACCCGAAAGAAAAAGATTACCTGTTCCATGCTTTGCAAAACCTGCCTTGCGTTGCCAAAAAAGGCGAATGGGCCTTGCGCTGGATCGAAAACGCGCCCTCTTTCGCGCACCGCCTCGTGGCGTTTGCTGCGGTGGAAGGAATTTTCTTTTCCGGTTCTTTCTGTTCCATTTTCTGGCTAAAAAAGCGCGGCTTGATGCCAGGCCTGACTTTTTCAAACGAGCTGATCAGTCGCGACGAAGGCATGCACTGTGACTTTGCCTGCCTGCTTTTCTCCATGTTGAACAACAAGCCGGGTGAGCAAGAGGTCAAAGACATCATCACAGAAGCCGTTGCGTTTGAAAAAGAATTCGTAACCGACGCCCTGCCTGTATCCCTCATTGGCATGAATGCCGAAACGATGAGTCAGTACATAGAGTTTGTAGCCGACCGACTGCTCATGTCGCTGGGTTGCAACAAAGTGTATGGCACAGCCAATCCATTCCCATGGATGGATATGATCTCGATTCAGGGCAAAACCAATTTCTTCGAAAAAACGCGTGGGCGACTACCAAAAAGCCGGCGTGATGGGGAAACGGGAAGACCA
>JAEUUR010000387.1 GCA_016787465.1 Saprospiraceae bacterium
GAAATGGTGCTTGTGCCGGGTGGAAGATTTATGATGGGCAGCACCAAAAAAGACAAGAATGCAGAAAAAGATGAAATGCCTCAGCACCCGGTAACCTTACCTGATTATTTCATCGGAAAATATGAAGTGACGAATGAGGAATTTGTGGTGTTTTTAAATGATGAAGGGAAGAAACAAAAAAGTGTAGATGGTTGGATCGATCTGGATAAAAGTTTAAAAGCAGGCGGCAGCCATATTTACAAGGAAGACGGACCCGAAGGTTATTTTTATGTGGAAAAAGGATATGAAAAGTATCCGGTTGTTTTTGTTGTCTGGTACGGCGCTCAGGCGTATTGCCAATGGCTGAATAGTAAAAGTAAAGGTGGAAAATACCGCTTACCTTCCGAATCCGAATGGGAATACGCAGCCCGGGGCGGACCCAAATGGGCAGTCGATAATTTCACCTACTCCGGCTCGAATAATTTAAATGAAGTGGGTTGGTACGAAGTCAACGGAGGCAGAGAACACGAAAGAGGAACGCTCAAGGCAAACCAATTGGGAATTTACGATATGAGCGGAAATGTTTTCGAATGGTGTGAAGATACCTGGCATGACAATTACAAAGGAGCGCCTCAAAATGGTGAAGCATGGGTGGGCAAGTCTTCAAATGCCCGTGTTTGTCGGGGCGGGTCGTGGGGCACCAATGATGGCGGTTGTCGGTCGGCGTATCGCGGCTACATCGATCCAGCGAATCGTGACAACTATCTTGGGTTTCGCGTGGCGCAGGACAAATAACCCTTTTGCACTTTTACACTTTGAGGGGGAGGTTTCGGCGAAGCCGAAAATTTTTTTGGAACATGGGGAGGCGCCGCCGCTCGCTAGGGAATCTGTAAAAGGTTTTTAACACACAGCTTTGTAACAAAACACAAGTAGCACTACTTCACAGATAGCACCGCCTGAAGGCACGTGGTACCTGAGTATTAACCCTAAATGGTATGGCAAATAGGTACCACGCGCCTTCAGGCCGTCGGGTACGATGCCCTTTAGGGCTTCGGAAGATGCCTGCTACTATTCCATAGGCATAAGATACCACTTTTTGAACCCTAAAGGGTTTGGTACGTGACGGCCTGAAGGCACGTGATACCTATGTTTCAGCCCTAAATGGCATAACTTTTTATAGGTGCCACGCGCCTTGAGGCCGTCAGGTACGATGCCCTTTAGGGCTTCGGAATATGCTTGCTACATTTCCATAGGCATAAGATACCACTCTCTGAACCCTAAAGGGTTTGGTACGTGACGGCCTGAAGGCACGTGATACCTGCGTTTCACCAAAATGCTTCGTGAATCCAGGTAAAAGGATGTGCCTTCCAATGGTTGACTATGCCTGCTTTTACAGGGTTTTGCTTTATATAGTTCAAAGCTGAAAACAAATGCTGGCGATTCCTTATGTAACGGTTGTGGTATTCAGGTTGCCAAAAATGAACGTTTTTTCTACCCAAAATTTGATTGGCCTTCCGAGCGCTTGCGCCTTTAATTCGAAACATCACATAATCCAGGTTTCTATAAGGAGGTTTCTTCAAAATTTCAAATTCATCAAACTGAACTGAAAAATCCATCAACAAATGGACGTGATTTGCCATTAAGGTATAGCCCAATAAATCGTACCAAATACCATCGAATTCACGTAAGTAAGTCGTAAGACAGTTGGCTATTTTAGGATTTATAAGATGTTTGGGCCCATGGTTAGCTTTATCCAATACTTCTTCAACACGAAGAAAATAATCTCGCTGGTGAAGATATTTGGCCTGGTCGAGTAGCTCGGGAGGGTATTTTTTGGGTAAAAGTTCTAGCTCCTTACAATGCCAATCATGCAAGGATTTAGCAAATTCCCTTGGCAACGAACCATATAACCTGAACGTAACAAAAAATATGGCCCCTTGAGGATGAAAATGAGGCAGGAATCGGGTGTATTCCGGTTTAGAAGTCATGTTTTGAAGATTTAAAGCGTGATTACTTCAAAAATAACGACTTTTTTTCAAAAACACAATAGGTATTAGCAAACACAACGTAACAAAAAAGCCCAACCCGGCAACACCGGATTGGGCTTTACACATTTGCGCAAACGTTGAATGGTTTATTCTTCGTCGGCGACTACTTCCTGTGGTTGATCACGGAAAGGGCGGCCGGAGCCGGTAACCTGCAGGTGATCGTATTTGCGCATGCCTGTTCCCGCCGGGATCTTCTTGCCCACGATTACGTTCTCTTTCAAGCCCATAAGCATGTCTTTCTTGGCGGCAATAGCTGCGGTGCTGAGCACCTTTGTAGTTTCCTGGAACGATGCAGCCGAAATCCAGGATTCAGTGCCCAACGATGCCTTGGTGATACCGAGCAACATCGGAATAGCGGTTGCCGGAACGGCGTCGCGGTATTCTACCAGTTTGCGGTCGTTGCGTTTCAGGAATGAGTTCTCTTCGCGGATCTGGCGTAGTTGTACGAGGGCACCTGGTTTCAGCTTGGTGCTTTCACCTGCGTCCATTACGTATTTCTTGTCGTAGATCCAATCGTTGTAATCCACAAATTCGTTGCGATCGACGGGCTCTCCTTCCAGGAAGTGCGTATCACCGGCGTCAACGATCTCCAGACGGCGCAACATCTGGCGAACGATCACCTCGATGTGCTTGTCGTTGATGTTGATACCTTGTGAACGATAAACCTCCTGTACGCCATTTACCAGATAGAACGAAGCGGCAAACGGCCCGCGGATCGACAGAATGTCTTTCACCGAAATGGTTCCTTCCGTCAAAGCCGTTCCAGCGCGTACGAAGTCTTCGTTTTGAACCAGAATGTGTTTAATCAGCGGAATCAGGTATTTGCATTCCTGGCCGTCTTTAGCGCGGATAAATGCTTCACGGTTACCACGTTTGATGGCGCCGAAGGTGATTACACCGTCGAGTTCAGCAACAACAGCCGGGTTCGATGGGTTACGCGCTTCAAAAAGTTCCGTAACACGTGGCAGACCACCTGTGATGTCGGCGATTTTACCCAGTTTACGCGGGATTTTCACCAATTGCTGACCGGATTTTACTTCCTGATTGTCTTCAACTGAGATGTAAGCGCCAACTGGCAAAGAATATGTTTTCAACTCCTCCCCGGTTTTTGCATCAAGCACCGACATCGAAGGAATTTTCTTCTTATTCTTACTTTCCATTACAATCTTCTCGGCGAAACCGGTTTGGTCGTCGCGTTCAAAGCGGTAGTTGGTGCCTTCTTCCAGGTTGTTATAGCGAACTACGCCGGTAAAGTCGCTTACGATCACGGCGTTGAACGGATCCCATTCGCACACTTTATCACCGCGTTGTACCTCCTGACCGTCAACAACGAACAGGTATGAGCCGTAAGGAATGTAATTGCTCGCCAACACGCGGTTGTTCTTCGGATCGATTACACGAATCTCACCGGTACGTGATACAACAACTTTAACAGCTTTGCCATCATTATCAGTGCCATCAACCGTACGGATTGAGTCGAACTCCAATTTACCGTTGCTGCGCACGCTCAGGCTGTTTTCTGTTTGAGAAAGCATAGCCGTACCACCCGTGTGGAAGGTACGAAGGGTGAGCTGTGTGCCAGGTTCACCGATCGATTGTGCTGCGATAATGCCGACAGCGTCGCCCATTTCGGCAATACGACCCGTTGCCAGGTTTTTGCCGTAGCATTTTGCACAAACACCATGGCGGCTTTCACAGGTAAGCACCGAACGAATGGCAACCATTTCAATATCAACGGTCTCAATTTCAGCTGCAATGGCATCACTAATGTATTCGCCTGCTGCAACAATGATCTCGTCTGTATCAGGGTTTTGTACATCGTGCAGGCTGTAACGGCCTTTGATCCGGTCTTTCAGGCTTACAATAACTTTGTCTCCTTCTTTAAACGCGGTTGTATCAATACCACGGAGGGTACTGCAGTCTTCTTCACGCACCACCACGTCTTGGGCTACGTCGACCAAACGGCGGGTCAGGTAACCTGCGTCAGCCGTTTTCAAAGCCGTATCGGCCAAACCTTTACGAGCGCCGTGGGTAGAGATAAAGAACTCTTGTACAGACAAGCCTTCCAGGAAGTTTGAAAGAATCGGGTTTTCGATGATGGCCCCACCGGTATCGCCGGATTTCCGAGGTTTTGCCATCAGACCACGCAAGCCGCAAAGCTGTTTGATCTGTTGTTTAGAACCACGGGCGCCTGAGTCGAGCATCATAAACACGGAGTTGAACCCTTGTTTGTGGCTGCTCAATTCTTTCATTAACTGGTCGGTAATACGGTTATCCGCAAACGTCCATTTATCGATGATCTGGTTGTATCGTTCGTTGTTGGTGATCAAACCCATGTTATAGTTATCCCACACCTCATCAACTTCCGATTGAGCAGACACCAACGCTTTTTTCTTCAAATCAGGAATGATCAAATCACCCAAGTTAAATGACAAACCTGCTTTGAATGCCCAACCGAATCCCAGTTCTTTGATACCATCGAGGAATTCGGCGGTCTTTTTGAAACTGGTACGGTTTAGAATGTCGCCAATAATACCTTTGAGGTTACGCTTGGTCAACAGTTCGTTGATATACGGAACCTCTTCCGGAGCCGCCTGGTTGAAAAGCACGCGACCTACGGTCGTTTTGGTACGTTTGAAGGTGCGTTCGCCATTTTCAATCGATTTCACACGACATTCGATACCGGCATGCAGGTCCAGTTGGCCTTCGTTATAAGCAATAATTACTTCTTCCGCAGAGTAGAAACGGCGACCTTCCCCTTTTACTGGGTTATCATCAATGCTTTTACGCTCTTTGGTGAGGTAGTACAAGCCCAATACCATGTCCTGAGAGGGTAGGGTAATAGGTGAACCATCCTGTGGGTTCAGCATGTTATGACTTGAAAGCATCAGAATCTGAGCTTCAAGGATAGCTGCGTGGCTCAACGGTACGTGCACAGCCATTTGGTCACCGTCGAAGTCGGCGTTAAAGGCCGTACAAACGAGTGGGTGAAGTTGAATGGCTTTACCTTCGATGATCCTGGGCTGGAATGCCTGGATAGAAAGACGGTGCAGCGTTGGAGCACGGTTAAGCATGACCGGGTGACCGCGCAGGATGTTTTCCAGGATTTCCCAGATGACCTGATCTTTGCGGTCGACCAGTTTTTTAGCAGATTTTACGGTTTTTACAATACCCCTTTCGATCAACTTACGGATGATGAACGGCTTGAAGAGTTCAGCAGCCATTGCCTTGGGCAAACCGCATTCATGCAGTTTGAGCGTCGGGCCTACCACGATGACTGAACGACCGGAGTAGTCAACACGTTTACCGAGCAGGTTCTGACGGAAACGGCCTTGTTTGCCTTTAAGGATATCGGAGAGCGATTTCAACGCACGGCCGCCTTCGGCTTTCACGGCGTTGGATTTACGCGAGTTATCGAACAGAGAGTCTACGGCCTCTTGCAACATCCGTTTTTCATTCCGCAGGATTACCTCCGGCGCCTTGATTTCGAGCAAGCGTTTCAGGCGGTTGTTACGGATAATCACGCGGCGATAAAGGTCATTCAAGTCGGACGACGCAAAGCGTCCGCCATCCAACGGAACAAGCGGGCGAAGTTCAGGCGGAACAACCGGCAGGTATTGGATCACAGTCCATTCAGGGCGTTGGCCGGACAATTCCAAGCCTTCCCGGAATGCTTCCACGACGCGCAAACGTTTATTCGCCTCTGTCTTTTTAGCCTGGCTGCTTTCGTTGTGCGATTCATGGCGTAATTGAGCGGAAAGGTCTTCCATATTGAGCGTGCTCAACAGGGTAAAGACGGCTTCTGCACCCATTTTAGCCACGAATTTGTCTGGATGAGATTCATCGAGCAAATGGTTGTCTTTAGGAAGGGTATCCATGATTTCCATGTATTCCTCTTCCGTCAAGAGATCCATACGACTCATTCCTTCTTCGCCTTTAACGCCTGGCTGGATCACTACGTAACGTTCGTAGTAAATGATACTTTCCAGTTTTTTAGACGACAAGCCAAGGATGTAGCCGATTTTGTTCGGTAAACTTTTGAAAAACCAGATGTGTACCACCGGAACGACCAGACGGATATGTCCCATCCGTTCGCGGCGCACTTTTTTCTCGGTTACCTCTACGCCGCAACGGTCGCATACAATGCCCTTGTAACGGATGCGCTTGTATTTGCCGCAATAGCATTCGTAGTCCTTAACAGGGCCGAAAATACGTTCGCAGAACAGGCCATCGCGTTCAGGCTTGTAGGAGCGATAGTTGATGGTTTCGGGTTTGAGCACCTCGCCGTAGCTGCGCTCCAGAATTTCGTCGGGGCTGGCAAGAGCCAGCGTGATGCTGTCGAAACCCTGATCGGTTTTGTTGCTTTTCTTTTTGAAAGGCATATCGTTCGATTGAGAATTTTCTCTAATTGTTCAACCACTTGTACAACCAAGTGTATTTCAAGTAGTGTTTGAGGTTCAAATATTTGGTACGTATTGGAATGCCCAGGTAACCGCTTAACTCGGTCACCGACCAATCCTTTTTATTTAACTGTTTAAAGATCAAAGCAATACCACCAGTTTTTTCTGCAGGCAGATGCCAAATTGGTAATTCAACATCGGCTGCTTGAACGTTTTGATATTTTGGCGAAGTCCAAATTCGTTTGATCGAGCCATCTAGTGTGCCATAACTGCCAATTTTATGGTAGCAGTAACTCAAAAAATGGGCTTCTTCGTTGAATTTGGGTCGTCCATGTTTAAAACGTTCCAACATATGTTGCCAAACCACAGGGGCAATCGCATTGATCTTTTTAATCACTGGAAAACTGGCTGCAAAAACTTCCCCACCAAAATATTCAGGGTTTGATCCAGGATCAATTCCATCGAGTTCGGCGTAAAGATGTCGCATGTCAACCCGTGTAATCCCGTTGATGTTAAAATCATCGGGGTATCCGAGTGGCAATACCAGCAAGTCGCTTTTCCTGATTTTTTCAAATAAGGAATCCAGCGATCTGTTGATGATACAATCTGAATCTAACACGATAAAAGTATCGGTAGCCTCAGGCGTATCTTTTTGGTTTTCAATGAACTGTAAAATGTCAAAAATGTAAAATTGATTTCTCCACTTTCCATGCCAACCTTTTGGCGCTTGCCAAGTCAGAGGGAGTGTTACCACTTCAACATTTTTTTCTTTCAAAAACCGCCCCATGTCGAGGCCGTCAATTTCAGGCAACTTATCCTGTGGTACGTTAGTAAAAAGCAGGTGTTTTTTACCGGTATTGTTCTGAACACTGAGTGAGAAAAAAACAGCTACACAGCGCCAGTACACTTTTTGAAACTCCGGCAAATGCGATGCTTTCCCAACTTGCGGATATTCAGAGCTTTCTTCCGAACTATCCAGATAAATCCAGGTTGAGATCACTTCTTTCATAACCTGCCCCGTAACACAATTCTGTTTCGGAAAAGGGGCTTGTTTCTAAGCCACCATTTAACCGATGGGAACCTTATCTGTTCATCGTGGCACAAATCGTAGTCTTCAACTTCAATCCCTGCCTGCATGGCAACCTTCAACAAAGTAAATGGTGTAAACCAGTACCGATGATCAGAATTATTCATTTCAATGTTGCGCAGGGCATAGCGAAAGTTGGTATAACTCAATGCATTAGGAACTGTGATAATAATTCCTTTTGTACAGGTGCCATATTTTTCGCGAATAGCTTTAAGGAAAGTTACCGGGTCGTCAATATGTTCCAATACTTCCCCCGCCACGATGTAATCCCATTGCTTTGAAACGATTTGTGCGGGTGGGTTTTCTGTTACAACATTGCTGTTATATACTTCAAATCCCGCCTGCTTCATATAATCGATTCCCTCCTGATTGATATCTACGCCTACTACTTCCGAACAATTTTTCGACAACACATCATGCAGCCAAATGCCGGCTTTTCTGCGTTGTTCAATGAGCGGAAGGTGATCCACACAACCAAAATGTACTACTTTTTTCCCGGCTGTCAATTGAGCGATCAATGGAATTCGACCTGTGCCGGCAGAGTTTCCTTTGATCCTGAATTGATAGATGCTCGAAAATTGCTCGCCGCTCAGGTATTTTTTGTCCGTTTCGTCGAGGTGCAACATTTGGCTTTTATTTGTTGTGAAGCGTGTTGTGTACACATTGGCACACAACACGTTTCACGATCAGTTTATTCAAATTTTACATCCAACGCAAGGCCACGCAATTCATGTATCAATACGTTGAATGATTCCGGAATGTTTGCATCCGGCAGGTTATCGCCCTTAACAATAGCTTCGTAAGCCTTAGCACGGCCCTGAATATCGTCCGACTTGAAGGTCAGCAATTCTTGCAGGATGTTGGAAGCGCCGTAAGCCTCGAGTGCCCAAACTTCCATCTCACCAAAACGCTGACCACCGAACTGAGCTTTACCGCCCAATGGTTGTTGCGTGATAAGCGAGTATGGGCCAATGGAACGGGCGTGCATCTTGTCATCTACCATGTGGCTGAGTTTGAGCATGTAAATAATGCCCACAGTTGCCTTTTGGTGGAAGCGGTCGCCGGTTTCGCCGTCTTGAAGATAGGTTTGGCCCAAATCCGGCAAGCCGGCTTTGGCAACCCAGGATCCGATTTCATCGGTTTTGGCGCCGTCGAAAATAGGGGTAGCGAATTTCACACCCAAACGTTCGCCCGACCAACCCAATACGGTTTCAAAAATCTGCCCCAGGTTCATACGTGATGGTACGCCGAGTGGATTAAGAACGATATCCACCGGTGTGCCATCTTCAAGGAATGGCATATCTTCGCTACGCACAATACGGCTTACAATACCTTTGTTACCGTGGCGGCCGGCAAGTTTGTCACCAACGCGAAGTTTACGTTTTTTCGCAAGATAAACTTTAGCCAGTTTCAATACACCGGCGGGCAATTCGTCACCAATGCTGATGTTGAATTTTTCACGCTTGTAACGACCAACTTCTTCGTTCACTTTGATGCTGTAGTTGTGCAGCAAACGTGCAATAAGGCCGTTGGTGTGTTTGTCGCTGGTCCAGTTGGTATAGTCAACCTGGCTGTAATCAATTTGGTCGCGCAATACACTTACAACGAGTTTGGTGCCTTTCGGAGCCATTTCTTCGCCATAAATAGAGCGAATACCGTTGGTAACTTTGTCTTTAACAAGTAACTGAAGTTTGTCGATCAAGACGGTTTTCAGTTTATTGAGAGCCACTTCGTGTTCGTCGTCAAGTTTATCGAGCAGCGCCTTTTCAGATTCTTTTTGAACTTTATCCTTTTTGGCGCGTGCGAAAAGCTGTTTGTCGATAACGACCCCGCTGATACTTGGCGGAACTTTTAAAGAGGCGTCTTTAACGTCGCCGGCTTTATCGCCAAAGATGGCGCGGAGCAGTTTTTCTTCCGGAGTCGGATCAGTTTCACCTTTTGGCGTAATCTTGCCGATGAGGATATCGCCTTCTTTTGCCCATGCGCCGATACGGATAATGCCGTGTTCGTCGAGGTCTTTCGTGGCTTCTTCGCTCACGTTTGGAATATCCTGTGTCAGTTCTTCTTCACCAAGTTTGGTGTCGCGTACATCCAGTTCAAAGTGTTCAATGTGGATGGAGCTGAAAATATCTTCCTGAACAACGCGTTCGGAGATAACGATCGCATCCTCAAAGTTGTAACCTTTCCAGGGCATGAACGCCACTTTGAGGTTTTGGCCCAAAGCGAGTTCGCCATTTTCAGTGGCATAACCTTCGCAAAGAATATCTCCTTCTTCCACACGCTGGCCGCGGCGAACGATGGGTTTCAGGTTGATGCAAGTACCTTGGTTGGTACGCATGAACTTGGTCAGGTGATAGGTCTTGCGCGATTCTTCGAAGGAAACGAGTTGATCTTCTTCCGTACGGTCGTAGTTGATCACAATCTCATTGGCATCCACATATTCTACCACACCACTGCCTTCTGCATTGATCAGCATACGGCTATCGCGAGCCACTTTGGCTTCGAGGCCGGTACCGACAATCGGAGAGTGAGGGCGAATCAGCGGAACTGCCTGACGTTGCATGTTTGATCCCATCAAGGCACGGTTGGCGTCGTCATTTTCCAGGAACGGAATGAGCGATGCCGACACACCTACGATCTGGTTGGGAGCAACGTCGATATAGTCAACCTCATCAGGAGTCAGAATCGGGAAGTCGCCACTATCACGTGCTTTCACACGGTCGCTAAGGAAAGCGCCTTGTTCGTTCACGGCAGTGTTTGCCTGAGCGATCTTCATTTTATCTTCCACTTCAGCGGAGAGGTATTCCACATCACCGATCATAACCACCTTACCGGCATCTACGCGGCGGTACGGGGTTTCAAGGAAGCCCATTTTATTGATCTTGGCGTGCGTGCATAAGGTCGAGATCAAACCAATGTTTGGTCCTTCCGGTGTTTCGATCGTGCACAAACGTCCGTAGTGAGAATAGTGTACGTCACGAACCTCAAAACCTGCGCGTTCACGCGAAAGACCGCCTGGGCCGAGGGCTGAAATACGACGTTTGTGCGTAATTTCAGACAATGGGTTCGTTTGGTCGAGGAATTGGGATAGCTGGCTTGTTCCGAAGAACGAGTTGATCACGGAAGACAGGGTACGCGCATTGATCAAATCAATCGGTGTGAACACCTCATTGTCGCGCACGTTCATCCGTTCGCGGATGGTACGAGCCATACGTGCGAGGCCGACCCCGAATTGAGCGTACAATTGTTCACCTACGGTGCGTACACGACGGTTCGATAAGTGGTCGATATCGTCGATTTCGGCTTTGTTGTTCACCAGCATAACGATGTACTTCACAATGGAGATGATATCTTCTTTTGTGAGTACCAGTTCGCTTTCGGCAACATCGTGACCGAGTTTGCGGTTGATTTTGAATCGCCCGACTTCGCCAAGGTTGTAACGTTTGTCGGAGAAGAACAATTTTTCAATAATACCGCGGGCCGTTTCATCATCCGGTGGATCAGAGCCGCGGAGTTGACGATAGATATAGGTAACCGCCTCGATTTCGCTGGAGGTTGGGTCTTTCGTCAGCGTGTTGTAGATGATCGAATAATCTTCCGATACATCTGAACGCTGAAGAATGATGGTGGTTACATTGGTATCCGGGTCGAGGATCAGTTCGATACTTTCTTCATCAATAATAGCATCACGTTCCATAATGATTTCATTACGGGCGATAGATACTACTTCCCCGGTGTCTTCATCTACGAAATCTTCCGTCCAGGATTTGAGCACCCGGGCTGCCAGTTTACGGCCGATTGCAGCTTCGAGGTTATCGCGGGTACAGGTCACTTCATCGGCCAGGTTGAACAGGTCGAGAATGGCCTTATCCGAGTCGAAACCAATGGCGCGGAGCAGGGTGGTTACAGGGAACTTCTTTTTACGGTCGATGTAAGCATACATCACCAGGTTGATGTCGGTAGCGAACTCCATCCATGCGCCTTTAAAAGGAATGACGCGTGCCGAGTAGATTTTGGTACCGTTAGGATGGAACGATTGGCCGAAGAACACGCCGGGTGAACGGTGGAGCTGGGAAACGATTACACGTTCAGCGCCATTGATCACAAACGTCCCTTTTGGGGTCATATAAGGAATGTTTCCGAGGAACACATCCTGTACAATGGTTTGGAAATCAATGTGTTCCGGATCGTTACAGGAAAGCTTTAGTTTAGCTTTCAGCGGCACGGAATAGGTCAAACCGCGCTGCATACATTCTTCAATGGTATAGCGTGGTGGGTCGATGAAGTAATCGAGGAATTCCAGATTGAAAATATTCCGCGCATCAGTGATGGGGAAATTTTCCTGGAATACTCGATACAGCCCTTCGTTGATCCTGTTTTCAGGTGTCGTCTCCAGCTGAAAATATTCCTGGAACGATTTAAGTTGTATTTCGAGTAGGTCAGGGTAGTGACCGGCGAGGCGAATTTTCCCAAAGTTGACGCGTTCCTGGACGCCAGGTTTGGGAGTTACCCCGTTTGAATTGCCGTTATGGGTCATTTTTGCAAGATATTGCTTGAAATGCTGATGGGCAGGGTTGCCACGTGTTTTATGTGGCGGTTATTGCGTTGAAACCAGCGCATTAACCATAGGAGTATCAAATAAATGCTACAGACAACGATAGGCTTAACACGTTCCCAAGGCAGGGAGCCGTGTTAAGCCCAATCGTAAATCAATGTAGAATGTAAAAGCGAAGCATTGTGTCGAGATCGTGAGTAAGTGGTAAGTTAACCGAGGATGGCGTAAAAAAGTTCAACGCCACAGCCAGGAAACGAACTTGCTTACTTCACTTCGACAACAGCGCCGGCGCCTTCAAGAGCTGATTTGATTGATTCAGCTTCAGCTTTGTTTACACCGCTTTTCAATTCGCTCGGAGCGCCGTCAACGAGGTCTTTTGCCTCTTTCAAGCCCAGGCCGAGAATGTTTTTAACTTCTTTAACGACATTCAGTTTGTTCGCTCCGGCATCCTTCAGGATTACATCGAACGAAGTTTGTTCAGCAGCTGCTTCAGCGCCGCCGCCGCCGCCAGCAGGAGCTGCAGCTACAGCCACAGCAGATGCAGCAGGCTCAATACCGTAGTCGTCTTTCAAAATACCAGCCAGTTCGTTGGCCTCTTTAATTGTCAGGTTCACGAGCGTTTCAGCCAGTGCTTTCAAATCTGCCATTGTAATAAATTTAGAACTTGTTTGCGAATAGGTGAATGAATTGGGTTTAACGGGTGGTTTTGGGGGCTATGGTGCGAACTTGGAAGCCAATAATTATTGAGCGCGTTCTTCCAGGGTTTTGACAATACCGGCGATTTTCGAGCCTGTAGCTTGAATCTGGCTGGCGAGCCTGCGTCCTGGAGATTGTAGAAGGCCAATAATCTCGCCGATCATTTCGTCTTTTGTTTTCAACTGGGTCAACGCTTTGAGTTGGTCGTCGCCAAGGAAAACAGCAGAGTCGATATAGGCAGCCTTCAGAATAGGGCGCTCTTCCGTTTTGCGGAATTCTTCGATAAGCTTAGCCGGAGCTTTTGGATTATCGGAGATCATGATCGTGGTTGGGCCATGCAGGGCCTCGAAGAGCGCGGCGAAACCTTTTGCTTCTGGCTCGTTTTCCAGCGCTTTGCGGATCAGCGTGTTCTTCGCCACTTTAATCTTAATGCCTTGTTCAAAGCATTTGCGACGGAACTGGTTGATCTTGGCAACAGTCAACGTAGATGAATCTGCCAGATAGAAGAACGGGGTATTTGCCAGTTCTTCTTTCAGCACTTCAATCGCCGCTGTTTTATCTTCTCTAGTCATTATTTAAATATTTGACAATGTAAGAATTCAGGTTGAATGATGTTTCAGGCGATCGAGAATTAGACCTTAAAAGTTTTAGGGTCAACTGCGATGCCTGGGCTCATGGTGCTGGCAACTGAAACAGTTTTCATGTACACGCCTTTAGCGCTTGATGGCTTCATTTTTACCAGGGTAGAGATGAGCTCGTGCGCGTTGTCAGAAAGTTGTGCCGGTGAAAAAGAAACACGTCCGACAGAAGCATGAACAATACCGAACTTATCGACACGGAATGCGATTTTACCTTTTTTTACTTCTTGCACGGCAGAGGCAACATCTGCAGTTACTGTGCCGGTTTTAGGGTTTGGCATTAAACCGCGTGGGCCGAGGATACGGGCCACTTTACCCAGTTGGGCCATGACGTTTGGTGTGGCGATGATCACATCGATATCCATCCAACCATCAGCAACTTTTTGAATGTAGTCGTCCAAACCTACGTGATCGGCTCCAGCTGCTTTAGCTTCTTCGACCTTGTCAGGTGTGCAAAAAACCAATACGCGTTTAGTTTTACCTGTTCCGTGCGGAAGTGAAACGGTGCCGCGGAGTGCTTGATCAGCCTTACGTGGATCTACACCCAAGCGGATGTGCACGTCGACCGAAGCGTCGAATTTGGTGGTATTGACCTCTTTGACCAACGTCATTGCCTCACTGAGGGTGTAGAGTTTGTCTGGATCAACTTTCCCTTCGACGGCTTTACGTTTTTTTGTTAATTTCGTAGCCACTTCGAAAAATAATTTAAGGTGTTAACGTTCCGATGGGCGGAACTCCCTGTGTGTAGCTGAAAATCAGCCAATTAGTTTTTAGTTTCAGGCCAGGGCGCATCACCGGTAATGGTCAAACCCATGCTGCGTGCAGTGCCGGCGATCATTTTCATGGCCGATTCTACGGTAAAGCAGTTGAGGTCGGGCATTTTATCCGTTGCGATTGCACGAACCTGATCCCAGGTAACAGAACCTACTTTTTTACGGTTGGGTTCTGGAGAACCTTTCCCAGGAGCCAGTTTTGATGCTTCAAACAATTGAATAGCAGCCGGAGGGGTTTTAATGATAAAGTCAAATGTTTTATCTTTATAAACCTGAATCACAACCGGCAATACTTTGCCCATTTGCTCTGTTGTCTGTGCGTTGAAACGCTTGCAGAACTCCATGATGTTCACCCCTTTGGAACCCAAAGCGGGGCCAATTGGCGGAGCAGGATTTGCTTGGCCGCCTTTTACTTGGAGTTTAATATAAACGTCTACCTCTTTTGCCATTTTAAAGCTTGATTTTCAAGTATTTAGTTGAACTTGAATACGCTTTTCAGTTGGAAGCATGCCTGGGAGAACAGGCAACAAAAAGCAACATTCAAATATTTTTAAATTAATGCCGGTTTTATGAACCGGTACTAACTCAGTTTTTCTACCTGCAAGAAGTTGAGTTCAACTTCGGTGCCACGGCCAAAGATTTTAACAATGACCTTTAATTTTTTCTTCTCATCGTTCACTTCCTGAATATCGCCAACAAAGTCGGCAAATGGACCGTCTATAATCTTTACAGTTTCATTTACCAGGAAGGGTTCGCTGAGTGTTTCGCCGGTTTCAGCGCTTTCATCCACTTTGCCCAAAAGGCGGTTGGCCTCCGTTTGCGTCATTGGAAGCGGGCTTTCTTTGCCAAGGAAGTGGATCACGTTGGGAATGTCGGCAATATGTTTTGCTACATCGCCATTCAATTTGGAGCCGTAAGCTTCAATTAGGATATAACCTGGTAACAGGTTTCTTTCCTGCATAACTTTTTTACCATTTCGCACCTTGTACACTTTTTCAGTGGGTACGATTACAGTAAATATAAATCCCTTCCAGTCCGGATTGCGCTCAACTTCCATTTGGATGCGCTCCTGGATCTTTTTTTCCTTTCCGCTGATTACACGTAAGGAATACCATTTCCTTTCTTCGTCGGTATGAGCCGACACCGCTTTTTCCTCTGTCATGGCTGAATGAAGGGACGTTTGGGATAGGAGACTTAGCTCCAGATCCCGTAAATGTTTTTGAAGAGCACGCTGCATGCGCCATCCATCACAAAAATGACGAGGGCGAGTACAATGGCAGTAACCAGTACCACAATGGTGCTTTCTTGGAGTTGTGAAGCTGTGGGCCAGGAAACGTTTTTGAGTAGCTCGTTATAGCTTTCTTTCAGGTAAAGCGTTAGTTTTTCCATCAGAAACAGTTGTCGGTTGAGGTTTTGGGGATTCGTATTTGTTAAAAAAAGTCCGCCATCCGCTTATCGGATAACGAACGCCGTTTTGGATTTGCAGGGGCAGCAGGGCTCGAACCCGCAGCCTGCGGTTTTGGAGACCGCCACTCTACCAATTGAGCTATGCCCCTAATTCAGTGTGGGTGTGGGTGTGGGGTGAAGAAAGAGAGGTGTGAGAATGAAGGAGAAATGGTAGGCAATTTTACTTGGACTACTCATAACCACTTTCATTCTCACACCTGCTCGGAATTAGTCGAGGATCTCAGTTACCTGACCAGCGCCAACGGTACGTCCACCTTCGCGAATAGCGAAACGAAGACCTTTTTCCATAGCGATGGTGTTCAGGAGTTTTACTTCAAGCTCGATGTTATCGCCTGGCATTACCATTTCAACGTTAGCTGGAAGCTTGCAATCGCCGGTTACGTCCGTAGTACGGAAGTAGAACTGTGGGCGGTAGCCGTTGAAGAATGGAGTGTGACGGCCGCCTTCTTCTTTAGAGAGGACGTACACTGAACATTTGAAGTGTTTGTGCGGTTTAACGGAACCTGGTTTGCAGATAACCATACCACGACGGATTTGATCTTTATCTACGCCGCGAAGGAGCAGACCGGCATTGTCGCCGGCTTCACCGCGGTCAAGCAACTTACGGAACATTTCAACGCCTGTAACAGTAGATGTGATGGCTTTTTCGCCTTCTTTCATCATACCGATGATCTCAACAGGCTCGTTTACGTTGATAACGCCACGCTCAATACGGCCGGTTGCAACAGTACCACGACCAGTGATCGTGAATACGTCTTCAACAGGCATCAAGAAAGGCTTGTCTACTTCACGAACTGGCTCTGGAATGTCGTTGTCACAAGCATCCATCAAATCCATGATCTTCTGCGTGTAAACGGCATCGCCTTCGAGCGCTTTCAAAGCTGAACCCTGGATGATGCTGGCGTTGTCGCCGTCGAACTGGTAAGAGCTCAACAATTCACGAAGCTCCATATCAACGAGCTCGAGCATTTCCGGGTCGTCAACAAGGTCAACTTTATTCATGAAAACTACAATACGAGGAACGCCTACCTGGCGAGCGAGCAGGATGTGCTCACGCGTTTGTGGCATCGGGCCGTCGGTTGCTGCACAAACCACGATAGCGCCATCCATCTGAGCGGCGCCGGTGATCATGTTTTTCACATAGTCGGCGTGACCTGGGCAGTCAACGTGTGCGTAGTGACGCTTTTCGGTTTCGTATTCTACGTGAGCAGTGTTAATGGTGATACCACGCTCTTTCTCTTCAGGCGCTGCGTCAATGGCATCGTAGTCCGTTTTCTTAGCCAGACCTTTTTGAGATAGAACGTAAGTAATGGCAGCCGTCAGCGTCGTTTTGCCGTGGTCAACGTGACCAATCGTGCCAATATTTACGTGCGGCTTGGTGCGAACAAATGTCTCTTTTGCCATTGGTTTAGAACAGTTTGTATCAGAAACGTTAGGTGAAAAAAAATAATTTTGAGCTGTTGATGAGATTTGAACTCACGACCTCTTCCTTACCAAGGAAGTGCTCTACCCCTGAGCTACAACAGCAGTTTAGTTGTTTGTTATTGGTTGATTGTATTTTGTCATCTATACGTTTCATAAAACAACGCATTACAATCAACCAATAAGCTCTCAGAGCGGCGGACGAGATTCGAACTCGCGACATTCAGCTTGGAAGGCTGACACTCTACCAACTGAGTTACCACCGCAATTCAGTGTGGGTGTGGGTGTGAAGTGTGGGTGTGTTAATTTGAATGGAGCGTGCGAATAAATGTTGAAGTTTTGTAAAACAAAATAGCATCAGACATTCACTCACACACTCACAATCAAATAGCAGTGGGGGTGGTGGGATTCGAACCTACTCAGCGGTAAAGCACCAGATTTACAGTCTGGCCCGGCTCTCCAACTCCGGGGCACCCCCAATTCAGCGTGTGTGTGGGTGTGAGTGTGGGTGTGGTGTTTTTTTGCTTTGCAAAAAATGGATGGTTGTTGGTTTTTTGAAAATCATCCAAGAACACACACTGTCACGCAAACACAATCTGAATGGAGCCACTAGAGGGACTCGAACCCCCGACCAGCTGATTACAAATCA
>JAEUUR010000393.1 GCA_016787465.1 Saprospiraceae bacterium
CCGCGTTCGCCGCCCATGATGCTGGTTTTTACGCCGAACTCATCGTCTTGTTCGCGTTCGAAAGCCGGTGTCAGTTGTTCTTTATTACCAGCATCGCAAGTGGTGTATTCCCGGCGGAAAGCGATACGTACCTGATAAATAGCGCCGGGATCTTTACGGATCATATCCTGCAGGTCGAACGCATAACGTTGCCAGGTTTTGCTGGTGGCATTCGGGTTGAGCTCCGACAGGTCAAATTTCTTTTGTAATACAATTTTACCGACCCTTTCAAGCTCATTTTCTCCTTCCAGATCGTTTACCTGAAGGAATTGTAAAACATTGGAGTTGAATATTTTAAATACTTCGACATCCACTGCGCTGAGACCTACCGCTTCGAACGGAAAAATGACGGCGCCGTTGTTTTGCTGCGGAATAACCGATCCGCGGCCGACCAAACGAACAGCTGGATTTAGGTCTTCAAATTCCAGGTTTGAGGAGAATCCTGATTTCAAACTTTGACCGGAGCTGTTTCGAATGGTAGCATCAACAATCAATTCCTGCGAACCAACCAATCTTTGATCCGGGTATACGCGTACGAAGTTGCCATTGGTTACAAAACGAAGTTTGCCGGTATAGTTTCCAAGACGGATCAAACCGCTCAAATCCTGACTAGCCGAAACAGGGTCGCTGAAATTGATGAGGATATATTGTTCTTCCACTTGAACAACGTTGGCGGAAAGCACCAAAAATTCATCGAGCGGCGCTACCATCTGGTTATCTTCAAAACCGCGGCGAACGCCGATGGCCTTTCCGTTCCAGTTCAACCTGACTTGAGAACGCACGTTGGTGCGTTCCACGCCCACCACCGTCCATGCGTGCGTACGCCCGTCTGAATCATGTTTCCAACTGACTTGCAAGCTTTTATTGCCTTGTTTGGCGGCAAGCATTTTTTCCACGTTCGCAGGATCGCATGCTTCATTGATGTGCAGTTTGCCCGATACTTCCTGCATTTTCAGATCGACGGGGTCCGTGTTTATACCTTCACGAGCCACTTCATAAGCCAGTTCGCGCACCCTGAACCGGTATTCAAATGTGCGGGCGAAATCGGGGGCCTCTGCGTAAATCTTACCCAAAGCAACCTGGGCGGTGTATTTTTTGCCGAAAGGAAGCGGCTGTGCAGGCTTGAGCAGGATTGTGCGATCATCTTCCCACACTGCCTGGCCTTCAATTTTTGGCGAGGTATGAAAAATGTTGACAGGCACGGGTTGGCCGATTTGTTCCTTTCCGACAGCTGCATTGACGAACCGCACGCGTAAAGGTTCCGTACTTGATACTGAGCCGCCGGAATAAGCGTAAACATATTGCCCGACAGCTTCGTAATACGCGTCATTTTTGACGATTTTTTGGCTTTTTACCAAAAAGTACACGCCAAACACAGATGCAACTGCAACAAGTGCATAAACAAGTTGTTTTCTCATTGGGATGTTTAGTGAATAGGTGATGGAAACGAAAGTGAATTTGGTTAATATTTTCGGGTTAAAATTTCATGGGATAAAAGTATTGTACAAATACTGATTAACCCACGGAAAATTAGCACCTGTGGGATTTTATTGAGCAAGCGTCGAAATTCAGCCATATAACGTTGTACTGATTTACCATTATTGCTCAAACCTTCGTTTAGGTTTTATACCTTTGCGCCGTTAAGTACCATTTTTTATCATTTTTTGCCCTTCCATTTTCGGCATGATCTGTACTGCCGCACAAATTGCAAAACTCGTTGAAGGTCTGATTGAAGGCGATCCGAGTGTTGGTGTTTCCCGTCCTGCGCGTATTGAGGAAGCCCAGGAGGGCGATTTTGCGTTTCTTGACAACCCCCGTTACGAGCATTTTGCATACACCACCAAAGCCAGCGTACTGTTGGTAAGTCATGCTTTTACCCCTACGCAAGTTGTTAAACCAACTTTGATCCGCGTCGATAATGTGCGTGGCGCCTTGGTAAAATTATTGCCAATTTTCGATGAGGCGGTGAACGCGCAAGACTCCTCCGACCCTTCCAAAATTTCGGTACACCCCACTGCGCGCATTGGCGCAGGCACTTCTTTGGGCGCATTTTCCGTCATCGAATCAGGCGCCGTGATCGGAAGCAATTGTATTATTTACCCACAAGTTTATATCGGCAGAAATGTCCGGATTGGTGATGGGTGCCGGATTTATCCAGGCGTCCGGATTCATTTCGATTGCGTGATCGGAGATAATTGTATCCTTCATGCGAACTCGGTGATCGGCGCCGATGGTTTTGGGTTTGCTCCGCAAAAAAATGGAACCTGGTCGAAAGTACCCCAATTGGGCAATGTTATTCTCGAAAACGACGTGGAGATCGGTGCATGTACCTGTATCGACCGTGCGTCTATGGGAAGCACCGTGGTTCGCCGTGGCGCCAAACTCGACAACCTTATCCATATTGCCCACAATGTGGAAGTAGGCGGCGATTCCGTACTGGCCGCACAGGTGGGGGTAGCAGGAAGCACGCATTTAGGCAAGAACCTGCAAATTGGCGGTCAGGTTGGTTTTGCAGGGCATATCACGATTGCCGACGGCACCAAAATTCAGGCACAGAGTGGCCTGGCATCCAGTGTTGAAGAACCCAACACCGCGCTTTTTGGCAGCCCAGCCATCGGTTACAAGGATTTTATCCGTTCGCATGTGGTGTTCAAACAATTGCCTGATCTTCAGCGCAAATTGGCAGAGCTGGAAAAAAAGATCAAATCGCTTGAAAATGAAACCCGCTCGATGACCCCGGGCGAATCCAATGGAAGTACCCGCCCGTAGGCGTCTAAAAATCAGGGTAATCCATGTATAAACCATGTGGTTGCTTGCCTTTCTTTGTGGTTCAATTCAGTTGCTATTTTGGATCGAATTCGCCCAATATTCCGCAGTTTTTTCCTGTTTGCAATCGCTTGCCTGATTGGTATCGGGAAAAGTAGCGCTCAGCCTGAATTTGAACAACACCTGGATTTCCCAAAAATTCAAAAGCTGCTCAACGAAGGAATCGATGAAAACAACCTGCGCAAACAGGCCTTGGCATGGTACCACTGGGCATATTACGATGAGGTACACACCGGTATCAGTGATTCCGCGTTTCAATATTTCGACAGAAGCGCCATCCGCTTTTTAAAAGCCGGCGACAGTAGCGCTTATCAACGGGTCAGAGCCGATTTGGCCGACCGCCTGGCCGATAAAAAACTGTTCGATCAAGCCTTCAGGATGTACCTCGAAGCGCTCGACTATTACGAACGCAACAACAACCTCTACCTCGAAGCGAACTTACTCGCCCGGCTCAATCGCGCCTGCCTGTTGAAAGGCGACTCCACCGGCGCCGCCAACTTCAAACGAAGGTTCATGAAACGAAATGAATCTTTAAAAGACACCTTGCTGGAAATCATTGTGGTGCGCGATGAAATTGACAAACTGCGAAAGCGGCATGACTACCGGGCTGCCAGAAGTGTGTCCTTTCGAGTGCTTCAACTCGCGAATCTGAAAAAAAACGATGAACTGATCACCTGGGCGCAATATTCCATTGCCGACAATGCCCGGCTCGACCGCGACTATAACACGGCCATTGAATACTTCCACAAAGCTGAAAAATCGAATCCGCTGGAAGCCATGCGCCGCGATATTTACCTGGGGCTTTCTGAAACCTACACCGCGCTCGACAGCCTGCAACTTGCGAATTACTATGCCATCAGGTATGCAAAATTAGGCGACACCCTGCTCGACCGGGGCCGGTTTGCCTCCTTGCAGCAACTCGCGCTGCGTTACGATACACGCGGCAAATCAGAAGCGATCAAAATGTTACAGGAACAGAATGTGGAAGTGCTGGAAAGAACCAAATTTCAACGACTGGCGCTTGCAGCGCTCGGGGTAGCCTTTTTTGCCGTCATATTGGCCTCCTTTTTTATCGCACGCGATTACCGCCACCGGCTCCACACCGACCGAGTGATTGCCGGCCAAACGGCAGAACTGAACCTGCAACGCATCCGCGAATTGGAGGATAAACTCAAAATTGAAACCATGCAAAGTATGCTGGTTGGGCAAGAAAGCGAACGACGACGAATTGCCCAGGATTTGCACGATAGCGTGGGTGGACTTTTGGCCGCAATCAAAATGCAGGTAGAAAAGTTACAGTCAAAAAACGGCCAGATGAATAAGGCCGAAGACCTCTCCAAAATTACCAACCTGATCGATAATACCGTGGCTGAAACCCGGCATATTGCCCGCAACATGCAACCCAGCACGCTGCTCGAATTCGGTTTGCCCACGGCGCTTCGCGACCTGACCAACCATTTTCGCATGGATGGGATGCCTTCCATTTCCTTTCAGGGGGTCGGCGATTTCTCCAACCTCGATCACAACCTTGCCTTGCATTGTTACCGCATCGTGCAGGAATTGCTCCAAAACAGCCTTAAACATGCCAAAGCCAAGGAGATCTTGGTGCAAATCACCCGAACCGACCATCAAATCGATTTGCTGGTGGAAGACGATGGCGCGGGTTATGAGCCCGGCAACGTAAAAAAAGGCATGGGTACAGATGGTATTGCCCAACGCGTACAATTTTTGAAAGGGGAAATCAACATTCAATCAGCCAAAGGGCAGGGTACGAGTACGTTGGTTACGGTACCTTTGGGTTGAGCGTTTTTATGTGTTTTGGTGTTTATGTGTTTTGGTGTTTATGTGTTTTGGTGTTTTGGTGTTTTGGTGTTTTGGTGTTTATGTGTTTTGGTGTTTTGGTGTTTTGGTGTTTATGTGTTTGGGCTTGAAGTCTATCATCAAGTTTAAAGTAAGTTAGAGTCTATCTGGCTGGCGGTCAAAAACATGGTTTGCTCTTGAAGGACTGGCGGTCAAAAATATGGTTTGCTCTTGAAGGGCTGGCGGTCAAAAATATGGTTTGCTCTTGAAGGGCTGGTTTGCTCTCGCATGGCATTTGTGTAACATCCAATATTTAACATCCAGTCGGCCCTGAAGGGCCTCATCCGGACCGGCTGAAGCCGGTGCTACAGTAACAAAAATACTAAAACACCAAAACACTCAAACACCAAAACACTAAAACACCAAAACACCAAAACACTAAAACACTAAAACACCAAAACACTCAAACACCAAAACACTCAAACACTAAAACACCAAAACACCAAAACACCAATTTCTCAGGGTTTTCCCTGAGTCTTTTTCCAGGTTTTTTCCTGATAAATTTTCGGCTTCATCAAAGCTATTTTTGCCAAGCAATCACAAAAGCCGATTTGTGACCCTGCCATCCGCCCCCCCTCATTTAATCCTTTTTATGTTTTTTACAGAGGTCCCGGTATCCGGCTAGTTCCGGGGGGCAAGAAACAAGCACATTCTTAAAACAATTCATAATCAAACACTCACTTGGTTCTAAACCTTTTCGCAGGTTCGCCTGCTCCCCCCCTTCTTCAATTTGAGTCTAATCGGAAACACTCCGCTTCAGAGAAATAATTGAGGAAATTTTTGTGCTATGACGAAAATGATCGCCCGCGGCTGTAAAGTTGCGGGCGATTTTTTTGTTCATCAGGCTACCTTTGCCACTCATTTATAGTCAACGCAAAGTGGTTATGAATACGACCTGTCATACAGAGCGCTGTAAACCAATGCTTTAGCCGTAGGCCGTTTTCAAAACCAAACAGCTCGAATTATACCTCCTTTGATATGTTACAACTCGCCGGCAAAATTGCGCTGATTACCGGAGCCGGAAAAGGTATCGGCGCCGCCATTGCTACCGGATTCGCCAGGGAAGGCGCTTTGGTTATTTTAAATGAACTTCCCGGAGCCACTTACGTTCAAGAGCTCGCCAACCAGCTAATCACCCAAGGTTTTCGCGCAGAAATTCGCTATGCTGACATGTCAGACGTGGGCGCCGTGCGTAAGCTCTACGCTTCCATCCAGGCGGAACATGGACGACTGGATATCCTGGTCAACAACGCAGGCATTACCGGGTGGGCCGATTTTTTCGAAACGGAAGAGGCCTTGTTTGACAAGGTAATGGCCTTGAATTTGAAAGGCACCTTTTTCAGCTCCCTGGAAGCAGCCAAATTAATGCGCAGTTCCGGCGGAGGAAGTATTATTCAGATTTCATCGGTGGTGTCGACGCTGAGTGTCAAAAACCTGATCTGCTACGCAGCCAGCAAAGGGGCCATTGAGGCGATGACCAAACAAATGGCCGTTGAACTGGCGCCCTACCATATCCGGGTAAACGCGTTTGGGCCAGGCCCGATCAATACAGAACGAAACCTCGCGGAAGACCCTCTGTATCGCGATCATTGGGGGCGTGTGGTGCCGCTGCAGCGCACCGGCGAGCCGGAAGAAATGATCGGCCCCGCCCTGTTTCTGGCCTCTGATGCTTCCAGCTATGTCACCGGCCAGGTGTTTTTTGCCGACGGCGGCTGGAGCGTGCAGGGAAAAATTGCAGAAGACAGCCTGGACGCGCAGTTGAAGAATACGAAGGACCGGTGAAGTTCAGGACAACTATTACTCTACCACCCACTTCGCAGAAGCCGGAACACCGGTTCTCTCATCCACAAACGTAACGACATAAACGCCTCGTCGCAAGCGGCTTAGGTTACAGGTTATTGATTGTGTGTTTTTTACCACAAACATATCCTGCAATGCGCCGTTCAGGGCTGAAACGTACACCCGACCGGTTTTGATAAATTGATCGAAATGAAGTTTCAGAATTCCGTCGCCCGACGGGTTTCCTTCGATAGAAAACACGGGAGTTAAAAACGCGGCGTCTGTTTGCGATTCGTCGGTGGACAAAGGCACAAAAACGCCTTCACAACCCGATGTGAGGCAGCCCATGGCGTCGACTTTAAGCAGCGCCATATCGTGAAGCTCCAGCGCGCCAATGGTATCGCCGACCCCGCTGAGAGCAATGTCGCCATCGGAAGTAAGACAAATGCCGTACAGACCGAATGTTCTGGCAGGCAGGTTGAAGCGGGAATAAAGCCGTTCCCAAAGCAATTGTCCGTCTGCACTCAGCCTGAAAGCCCAGCCCGAGGCAAAATTGGTGGTATCGATGAGCGTGCCAACCCCTAAAATATCGCCGTTGGGCGCTTCGACAATGTTTCGCAGGTATCGTCGAAAAGAGGTACTTTCATATCGAATCCACTTCCAGATCAACTGGCCGTTTTCATCCAAACGCATCACATAACAAGGCGTATCAAAATAAGGCCAACCAAAGAGATCGTGAGAATAGTCTTCAGCATAACCGATGGCATAATCGCCGTTGGAAAGGCCAATAGAGGCGCCGGTTAAAGCCAGTGTATTCGAAACCGTATCTATTCGAGACGACCAAACAATATCGCGTTGGGCGTCAAGCCGTTCAACAAATACCGGCCAGGTTGCAAAAATGCCCAAATGCGGTTGTATGGAAGGGCCGACCTGATAACGCAACATGATATAACCGCCATTGGCATCCAGGCTGAGGTCCAAACTTCCGGAGGATGTGTCCGGATTGGCATAGTCCCGTATTTCAAGTATGTTTCCAATACTGTCAAGATGCAGCACTGTTGGCTGCGATTTGTTGGTAAGGGAATCTCGCGCCTGGCCGAGTAACAAGTACCCGCCTTCAATCGCAGGAAGCAGTGTAAAGGAGGCTGCCGATTTATCCGGGTGCTTTCTCACCCAAATCGTATCGCCGGTAGTCGTTTTGGCCTTAAGTACGAAGTAACAAATTTGGTTTGAATCGGTGAATGTTTTACCGGTCAGGAGAAAAGTAGAATCGTTATCTGCTAAAATCGCTTTGACGCCCGCCAAATGGATGAAATGGTTCGGCTCCAGGATAATTTTCTCCCATATAACCGAACCATCCAGATCATTGATCAACTTCAGGCCGATACATTCTTCTCCGTTCGACGAGCATTGAGAACCCGACGCGATCAGGAGCCCATGCGGCGTGGCCGCCAATGACCACGCCGCATCATAATCGCCCTGCACATCGTACAATTTGAAAAAATGTTGACCTTGAGTGTGAATGCTCGATAATAAGCAAAGCGCTATGGTGAAGGCTCTCATGACATCAATGTTGAATGATCAATTTTTCGTGAATAACCGCCTTACCTGGGGTATTTACCCGGAGGAAATATACGCCGTTAGGCAGTTGCTCCACCGGAATTTCGACGGCTGCGCCTGTCAGGGTTTGGTAAAAATAACGAATCCCGTTCGAACCAAACAGGGAAATTTCGCGGTTCGATTCGGCGTCGGCGAATTCCACCCGAACGATGGTCGAAGCTGGATTGGGTTTTAAAATGATACGACTGCTTCCAATAGCGGCGGCATATTGACCTCTTCCTTCAGCTTGCGGCCTTTCGCCCGGACAAACGGGCGGCTGCCAACCGGGTGGAATTTGTTTTTCTGCAATCAAAATGGCTTCTGCAAATGGAGCATTGAGGAGGTCGCCGCTTTGAACCGTTTGCTCAAGCATGACCTGTTGGCCGGGCGACAGGGAGAAACCGGGTTGGAAAATCCGGTCAAAATTGATGGTTTGAACCTGTTTAAAAGTTAAATCGGACGGGGTAGAAACCGGAAGTTGATTCAACGCATTCCAGGCGCCTGTCTGATCTCCTTGCCTGAAATAGTAACCGAGTATTTTGCCTGATGGTTGAGTGTAGAGATTATCCGGTGTGATTGGTTCGAATGCCCTAGGAGGAGATTGATTATCACAATTTTCAGCAGGTTCTCCAACTATTGATCTATTATGATAGTTATTATTCTGCACACATCCAATATCATCATCATCACAAAGCGGAATATAACACCCCGTATCTCCGTCTTTGTAGGGATAAATGAAATGAACCGTAGCCCCTTCAGTAACATTATGCCTGCCCCAGGCCGAAAAACAATTCCTGACAGGTAACAGCCCTTCAGAATTGGACACATCCGGCCCAAAACTGCCCGGATTGCCTTCGGCGCCTTTTAATAACACATCGATGCTGCCTGCGCTTGCGCCAAAGAAATGGTTTCCATCAATTTTGATTTGGTCATTCGCCCCTAATGCGTGAACACCCAGGCAATTGAACCAATTGATGTTATTGCACAACAAAAACCTGCTTTCAGTTGAAAGAGCCGAGGTATTTCTGATATCTACCGCCGCTTTTTCATTAAAGGAAAACACATTGTCGGTAATGTCAAAAACGGTACCGCTTTCCACGGCCAAACCGACGGTATTGGAAACAGCCGTGTTCCCTACAAAAATCAATCCGGCGTCTTTGTCGCTGTTCCTGATCAAGGCGCCCACGTAATTGGTTTTGAAGTTATTTCCTCCGGAAATTTCAAGTGAGGAACCGTAGTTGAAACTGGAGTAGGCTTCTATGCCAAATTTCAAATCATCAAAGCTACAATGGTTAATGACCCGGACATCAGCGTCGAAAATTTGCATGCCGGTACCCGATTGGTTATTGCCTATGAAACTACTCAATTCAACTTTTACGCCATCCGTATGTGAAATAAGCAGCCCTTTTGGATTTTGTTCAAACCTGCAATTGTAGAAATTGCTTTTGTTTTGAAAAGCATTGCCTTTTCGATATGCGGGCAGGTGAATAGCCACCTGATTGTTCATAAACTTTGCGCCATCTCCAACAACCAATCCGCCATTCAGATTTGGAGCAACCTGGCTTGGCGGCAATACGGCCCGATGCCCGGCAAACACCCCGATTTCGGCAAACTCAATGGCGGCGCCGTTCAATAATTGCACAATACCTGCCTGATCGGCTAAAGGCATCCCGTTCGGATCGGGTTGTGGTATATTCGGATTACCATGAACGTCGATGCCCCTCCAACGGGTATCAGGGCATAAATTGCTGAGCAAGCCGCCGTCGACAATCAATTTGCCGCCTTTTTCAACTACAATGCCATACCCGGTCTTAAAATAAGCGGCGCACTTAATGGTCAGCTTCCCGCCGGTCTTTACCCTGACATCGTTAAAAAGAAGCTTCCCTCGCTCCCAAACAACGTCTTCTCCTTGATTGATAAATATTGGGGAAGCACTCAGGTGATCGCATCCAATGTCGGTATATGAGCGGGAATGATTGTACAAATTGCCATACGCTTCACTCCACTGACAGGGCGAAAGCGCAAGACAACCAGGCCCTGAAGACATCAGGTTGTTACTGTTCCCCCAATCGCAAATTAATGGCACTCCAAATCCATTGTCAATTTCCTGACAAACCTGTTCCTCTATGTCACATTCCAGCACCGGCGCCAGATCGCCCGGCACCACAACGCATTCATTACCACATAAATAAGCATGCCCTAACCCCAGGCAATGCCCGACTTCATGGTTGAATACCTTAAAATTCCAATCGAGAAGCAGTGGATCATCGGGGTAATATCCAACATTGAACATCACAACCCTATTGGAACCAGAGGCATAACCTGCAGCAGTTTTGGGTACGCCTCCATCATTGTAGGAAGGATCATGCAGCAGATGCAGGTTTATGCTCCTTTTTCCATAAGGCTCAAA
>JAEUUR010000416.1 GCA_016787465.1 Saprospiraceae bacterium
CGTAGACAGAGGTTACGCCTCTTCGAGGCGGGTGTATGTAGGTGTATGCCGGCGTTACAAAGGTTGAGCCTCTTCGAGGCTAAAAATGGAATAACCATGGTTAATAAATGGCCTCGAAGAGGCCCAACCTTTGTAACACAAAGTCGACATGGAAAGCGGCCTCGAAGAGGCCCAACGTTTGTTTAGCAACCAAAACTCAGGTTCCGCTCCTCTGTACAATATGCGGATAGTCAATTAAATTATTACAGCAAAATGGCGAAAGCGTGAACCGATAGAGCAATCATATTCCCCCCCCTAAAACCGCACCTCACCCGGCATACCGATCTTCAACACCCCGTCGGTATTCGCTACCAGAATTTTAACGGCATACACCAGGTTTACCCGTTCCTCCTTGGTTTGAACCACTTTCGGGGTAAACTCGGCTTTGGGAGAAATCCAGGTGATTTTCCCGGTGGTTTCTTTCATGTTCCCATCTCCGGCGTCGACGGCCACTTTCACTTCCTGCCCGACTTTCACGGCGCTTAACTGGCTGCCGGAAACGTAGGCCCGCAGGATGAGCCGGCTCAGGTCGGCAATTTTATACAGTGGTTTTCCAACGGTGGTCACCTCGCCGCTGGAAGCGTAAGTAATCAGCACGGTGCCTTCGGTCGGGTTGGTGATGTTGCATTTGGCAATCTGATCGTCGAGTTGCGCGATTTGTTTTTGGAGGGGCAGTACTTCGGCCAGCAAGCCGCTGGTTTGGGTGGTGAGTACAGCGTTGGTGGAGGAGCGTTGTTCTGCCACGACATCGAGTTGCTTTTGCGCCGCTTCAATTTGGGCATTGAGGTCGTCGAGTTGTTTAGGCGTGGCTGCGTCGCTTTTGATCAAGGCTTCAACGCGGCGTTTTTCACGTTCCAGCGTGGCGATTTGTTGGCGCACAGAGGCCGTTTGTTTTTCAAAAACCGCCAACTGAGCGGCAACGGCAGGGCTCTTGGCCGTTACAGCGCGAATGGATGCCTGGAGTTGTTCGCGTTTGAGTTGCAATTGTTGCGATTCGATGGCGCCGACCTGTTCGCCCGCTTTGAGCGTTTGGCCTTCTTCCACTTTCAGCTGAAGAATTTTCCCGGTACCCTCGGCGCTTACGATCATGTCGTCGGCCTCGAAATTACCGTATGCATCGGCCTTGGGGCCGGATTTTTGGCAGGCAACAAGCGCTGCCGCAAACAAGATCGGAATGAATTTTTTCATATCGGATGGTACCTTTTAATCACTGCCTGTTTTAGCGTTCCACATTTCCCGCGCCTGTGCGGCCTGAATTTCATGGGTTTTCCGGGTAAGCCGGGCCTGGGTGAGCAGGTTGAGTTGCGCCAGGTAATCAGTGGCGGTCATCACGCCGTTTTTCACCTGCGCATCGGCTCTTTCCACGATGTCTTCCTGCAAGGCGATGATGGCGTCGTCTTGTTTTAACTGACCGACCCATTTGGTATAATCGCTCTGGTCTTTGAGGTATCCGGCTTCAAAGCGCTGTTGGAACGCCTGATTTTGAATGTCGATGTATTTTTTTTGCAGGTCGAATGCCTGCGCTTCGCGGCGGGTATTTCCCCAGTCGATGGGCGTCCAGGACGCGCGCAGGCCGACGATGGCGAATGGATCCAGGTCCGTTTCAAAAAAGTTGAACGGGTTGGGGCGTCCGAGGCCACCCTGGGCGAACAATTCCACTTTGGGTTGTTTGCGCAACGAGAGGGCGTCTTTGCCAACACCCAGCTGGCGGTTTTGCACATCGAACAGCCGGATTTCCGGGCGGGCCTGCACATTGGCGGCAGGCAGTGCGGCCGGGGCGGAGAGGGGCGCCTCCAGGTTCATGTTGCGCACATCTTTGCCCACCCATTTACCGAGGATGTCCAAAATAGCCTGGCGATCGGCGTCGAGCGCTGCGATTTGTTGATCCGTTTTTAGGATTTGCACTTTCACCTGATCGACTGTCGTGCGCAAGGCCACGCCTTCCGCAACAGCGCCTTCGGCTTGTTTTTGGCGGCGTTCCAGGTCTTCCTTCGATGTTTTTAGCACGGCGGCGCTTTCCTGAAGCAGCAAGGCCTTGAAAAAAAGATCGGTTACCAGTTCGCGCAACTGGTAGGTTTCCACATCAACCTGGGCGGCGGTTAGTTCAACGTCGAGGTTTTTTTGTTGCCGCATAATCCGGTCGGAACCGCCATCGTAGAGGCGTTCGGCAACGTCGAGCGCAAGTCGGTATTGGTCTTTGGGAATCACGAGCAAGGGGCTGCCGGTCGGGGAAGTAAAGGGGAACGAAACCACATCGCTTTGGTAGGAGGCCTGGCCATTCACGTTGATGCGGGGCAGGTTGTTGCTTTTCAGGTTTCTGATTTGCAGGGCGCTTACGGCAGA
This sequence comes from Saprospiraceae bacterium, assembly GCA_016787465.1. Lineage (GTDB taxonomy): Bacteria > Bacteroidota > Bacteroidia > Chitinophagales > Saprospiraceae > M3007. The sequence continues at coordinate 2,383 of JAEUUR010000416.1, forward strand.
GGCGACCTCCTTTTTTTGCAGCAACGGACTGTTTTGCAGGGCCAGGTTACGGCATTCGGTGATGGTCAGTACGGTTTGACCATGAAGCGGCGCCGTAGCGGTCAGGCTGGCGGCAAACAGAAGTGCCCGGAATACTTGTTGTGGTTGTTTCATGGTAAAACGGCGGGATATCGGAGTGGTATTCATGCTAAAAATCCATACCCGAATCAGCGTATGGGCTTACTGGGAGGCTTCGTCGCGGGTCAAAGTAACAACCTCTTTTTTTAATTCTGCCAGATCGAGCAGTTCTAATTTACCCTCGGTTTTAAAACGTTTCACCAGCGTTTTAAAGCTATCCAGAAATGCCTTCATATAATGCGGAGGTATAATCTCATTGGGGGAATACTCCACCATGTAATAATTGTTGCCTTCCACGTGCGCAGGCGGGCGCCGGAGGATCAGTTCCTGCACTTCCGGGGTGAATTTTTGCCGGATGAGGTCGTCGAATTTTCCATCTCCTTTCAACCAGAACGCACCTGAGAATTCGGGGTTTTCAGCCACATCGATATCGTTGAAGCCCAGCAATTGAATGAACTTATGCCATAGGGTTTCGGGTTTGAGGATAAACCGGGGGAGGTACCAGTTTTTATCGTTGGCAAAAAAGACGGTTTGCAGCACCGTGCGGGTTGATTTCCCTGTTGAAATGACGTACGAATAATCGAAAATGTAAATCTCGGTATCGTCGAGCATGGTGCGCATGACGTTACTGATCTTGCCAGTACTGAACCAGGCTTTTCGTTCATGGCGGAACAGATCGAAACTTTTAAGCTGCCGTAGCAAGCCGTGCTGATCTTTTTGAGAAAACGACATGCCGGCCGAAGCGGCAAAACTTTCCAATTCCAAACTGCGGTTATCCCGGGTTTCATTTTTAATACCTCGGACTGTAAAGGCCACCACCGCAGAAGCCAGCATGAGCAGTATGGCCACCAACATTGAAGTAATTGCTAAAAACATAGGTAGGGTGTTTGTGGCAAAAATAGATCGCGGATTCGATGGATTTCGCGGATTTCGCGGATTTCTTTTTGATTTTTAGGATTTTGAATAGTTTTTCAAGTTGCGTACAAAAAAAGGCTGGAATGTGTTTCGCGGATTTCTTTTTGATTTTCAGGATTTTGAAGGCTTTTGCATGCTGCTCTCAAAAAAAGGCTGGATTGTGTTAGGCGGATTTCTTTTTGATTTTCAGGATTTTGAATAGTTTTTCAAGTTGCGTACAAAAAAAGGCTGGATTGTGTTAGGCGGATTTCTTTTTGATTTTCAGGATTTTCCTGATCGAATTTAAGAAAATGACAGAGTTGCGTTCACGGTTCACTTGTGAAATGCATTTAATGTCACTACATTTTTTATTCTAATCCTGTTGATTTCCAAACCGACCAATCATGATTACATTATCCCAAGCCATTACACAAACCGTGTTTTTGAACCGGTTCAATTTGTTGATTGCCACTAAGCTCACCGACCCTTCCCTTACCGTTTCACGTATCGGGAAACTCACAGGCATGAGCCGCACGGATATGCACAGAAAAATTACCGCATTCGCCGGCATGTCTGTATCCGGCTACCTTCGGTACATGCGCGTACAAATGGCCAAACAAATCTTGCTTCAAAACCCTAAAGCAGCGATTTGCCACATCGGCTATGAGGTTGGATTTACCAGCCCGGGCTATTTCACCCGCGTGTTTAAGTCGGTAGAAGGTGTTTGCCCGAAAACTTACCGCATCAAGCACACCACTGCGACGTAACTCCTCATACGTGTTTGTTAATGGAACATATGTGACATACGTCTTGCCATGAAGCCGTCAAATTTGCATGGCAGTCTTTTATCATCTTCTCACCCTCTAATCAAACTTCAATACCATGCCAGAACTATTTTCCAACTCTGTATCTGTAGAAAACGGCGCGAATCAGGTAACGATCGTGCTGGACGCCGATAATCGCTCCATTTTACTCGGCGCTCTCAACAATGGAGGCATTTTGAGCATTGTTGACAACAACGGCCAGGAAATGCTGAATTTCAATGCCAACACAGCAGCTTTGCTGATTGGTAATGCAGGTAGAAACGGCGAGCTCACTGTGCGGGATGACGCCAACCTGGAAGTGTTTCAATTCACTGCTCAAAATGCCGTACTTCGTGTTGGCAACTCCAACAACGAAGGCGACGTTTTTATTTTCGACAACCTCAACAGGGAAGCCATTCATCTCGATGGAAACGGCGCTTCTTTAACCCTTGGCACCGAAGGCAACGAAGGCGATTTAACCATCCGCGATGCCGCAAACCGCGATGTGTTTCAATTCGACGCCCAATTTGCCGTGCTCCGCGTAGGTAACACCGACAACGAAGGCGATATCATCGTACGCGACAATCAAAACCGGGAAGTCATTCACCTCGATGGAAACGAAGCCTCAGTCCGGATCGGCGCCGAGGGTAATGAAGGCGATCTGAGTATCCGCGATGCCACCAACCGTGAAGTGTTGCAATTTGATGGCCAAAATGCTGTAATGCGCGTTGGCAACACGGGGAATGAAGGCGATGTGATCGTACGGGATGCCGCCAACCGGGAAGCCATTCACCTCGACGGAGGTAATGCCGTGGTGCGTATCGGCACTACTGGCAACGAAGGCGACCTGAGTATTCGCGACGCCAATGACCGGGAAGTGTTTGAGTTCAATGCCGAATTTGCCGTACTCCGTGTCGGAAACACCAATAATGAAGGCGATATTATTGTACGCGACAATCAAAACCGGGAATCCATTCACCTCGACGGAAACGAAGCTTCATTGCGCCTGGGTACCACCGGCAATGAAGGAGATTTGAGCATCCGCGACGCAGCCAACCGGGAAGTATTGCAATTCGATGCAGGTAACGCCGTGCTGCGCGTCGGTAACACCGGTAACGAAGGTGACGTGATCGTGCGGGATGCTTCAAACCGGGAAGTGATTCACCTCGATGGCGGCAGCGCCGTAGTACGAATCGGCACCACCGGCAACGAAGGCGACCTGAGCATCCATGATGCAAGTGACCGCGAAGTATTCCAATTCAATGCCGAATTTGCCGTCTTGCGCGTCGGAAATACGGGAAATGAGGGCGATATCATCGTGCGCAACAGCAACGGCGACGAAGTCATTCACCTCGACGGCGGTTCCGGCGACATCATTCTGCAAAACGCCGATTGCGCCGAGGATTTTAACATTGGCATGGGCGTATTAGCCGATCCTGGAACTGTCATGGTGCTTGGTCAATCCGGCGATCTCGAAGCTTCATGTGCCGCTTATGATAAAAAAGTGGTGGGCGTAATCTCCGGTTCGGGCGCTTATAAACCTGGTATCGTGCTCGATCGCAAAGCCCAAGCCGGCAAAAATCGAAAACCGGTTGCGCTGATGGGTAAAGTGTATTGTAAAGTGGATGCCGATATTGCCCCGATTGAAGTCGGCGACATGCTCGTCACCAGCTCAATCCCGGGCCACGCAATGAAGGCCCTCGACGGCAACAAATCTTTTGGCGCAGTAGTAGGAAAAGCCTTGGCGCCGCTGGCATCCGGCAAAACAACCATCCCGATTTTGGTAACCCTTCAATAAAAAAGATATGGCATCCTTACGTCAATTAGCGCAATGCATCCGGCTGGAAAACCCGGATAGTTTTCGCGTCGTGCGCGACTTCTACGGTTACATGGAAGGCGCTCCTAACCAACTTTCTTTGCTCACACAATTCAGGCGTTTGCAAGGAAAACACGTCCATATCAATTGCATCCGGGTTGGAAGTGATCAATTCACACAGGCCGACCGGGCGGAAATTGATTCAGCCGTGGATTTCACCCGAAACAACTATGCTCAGGTAGATATCGGTGTAGGGCGCGTGGAACACTATTTTATCACTACGGCAGATGCAAACGGCCGTGAAAACATCAACAACGACGGCGAAGCTGAAGACCTGACCAATGAATGGACGGTTCCGAACGATGCCTATGACATCTTTTTCGTGCTGACCTATTCCGGATCAACGATCGGCCTCTCACGGGTCGACGGGCCTTGCGATAAAGACGCCAAAGGCATGGATGGCAGCGTGGTAGCGATCGAAGGAAGCGTTAACACCTCCGGTTTTGTACTGGCGCACGAACTAGGGCACTACATGGGCCTTGGCCATCGTGAAAACGACAACAACAATCTGATGTTCACAAGCGTACCAAACGGTGGAAACCTGACCAACGGCCAGGGTGATGACATGCGCGACCACTGTTTTGTTAAAAATAGTTGCTAACCCTTTCAATGCCTGAAAAATGTCTGTCAAATTAAATATTTCACCAGAGAAGGACGCCCAGGAAATTGCCGCCGTTGTCAGAAAACAATCAACCGCATTTCCGCGCGCGCAAGCCTTCAACCTATTCCGTATGGCGCCTTTGGCATTACAGGAAAAACAAAAAACCTATTCCGGCGTCCTTCAGGATTCCACCGAAGCGCCCCGGATCAGATACCTGGCCGCATTCAATCTTTGCCGCCTAGAGAGCAGGTCGGGAGGCAAAGAGGTACTTGAATTGCTTGAAAAGGAAAAGGATGAACATGTGATCAGCGCCCTGGCGCCGCTGCTTGGCCGTTGCGCGCCTGCTGATGCCGTGCGTCGCATTCAAACACTCGCCGAAAAGTCGAAAGGATTTGCGCGGCAACAACTCGAATTTTCACTGTCGTTGATCGCTTACCGCGAAAACCTGCCTGAATTTACACTACCATATCCCAAGTCGTCGGAATTATTAACCCTTGAAGATTCAAAAACAGCGGTAAGTATGCGTTTGGATAAACCCAATGCAGCGGAGTTCGAGCATATCCGGTATGCCAATGATGATGACGCGTTCGGATTGGAGCCCAGTCTTCAACTTTCCTATAAAATCGGGTGCAATCCGAACGACTGGATTTTATCTCTGGATCAAAAAATGGGGAAACCAGACACAGCAGAGCAACTCAAAAAGCGCAAACAAATTTTAGGCGCGCTCTATTTTCGAAACTTTTCCACCGGCGATTATTCACTTGCTTATCTGTTGCTTTCCAGTCCGGAAAAACAGGAATGCCTGTTGCATTTGTGTTCACCGAAAGGAATGGTGAAGTATGCCGGAAAAGCTCGTTTTGAAAGCGCTGGATTGTCTTTCTCCATTCAAAGCGTTCTACACGCGGGAGCGACTCCGGTTCGTTTTGAAGGTAACTTTGCACAAGGTTCCTTACAAGTAACGCATGCGCGGTCGGGGAATGTCAAACTGGGACGACAAGTGCCGCAGAAAAGCGGCGAATGAACCGGTTCAGGTATTCAGGTGCTGCATTTTTATTTCGAAAGTTAATTCGATAAACTCCGCGGGATGCATGATTGCAACCAGCACGGTAACGCGCATGAGTCCATCCAGTATGTCCTGTTGGGTCATGGTTGAACCTAATCCGACCTGCACTTTAAAAGCTTCGGAAGGGCTTGATCCTGCAAATACGCCGGACTGCCACAAATTGATTAAAAAACCTTCAATCGAACTTCGAACATTGATCCAGGTGGCTTGAATGTTGGGTTCAAACACATATGAAACCGACACAGTTTGAATGGATTGTTCGATATAAATGACGGTTCGGCGAACGTTGATGTAGCGCCAGTCCTGGCTGTTACCGTCGAGGGTGCGGGCGCCCCATACCAATATACCCTGCGGAAAAGCACGAATGGCATTGACGGCTTTGCCGGAAACAGGCATGTTCAAGTCTACTTGTTCTGTGTCTTTAATAATGACAGCCACACGGTCGGCGCCTGCCACGCCTACATTTGCCGGCGCTTGCTGCACCCCGGATTGTTGATCTGTATAAACATAAATACCTGCGATGGCTCCGCAGGGGGGCGTCAGGTTCATTTGCTCCAGCAGCGATGCCATAACCGAACGGTATAGCGGACTTTGGGCAGTCAATTTCTGATGCAATGTTTGCAGGGCTGTAGCATCGGTTGTTTTAACGATTTGGTCGATGCGGTCAATGATACCTTCGGTTTTCAAGGCGTCAGCCAGGGCGCTGCGTGATTCAATTGTCACATTCGCCAGACTAACGCTGTTTGCCTGATGTAATTTAGTATGTATCCACGGGTAATATGCGGCGCCCCACTGTAAAAACTGATCGATTCCGTCGCGAAACCGATCGATTACATCGGTATCGGGCTGATTGGTTCGAGGCAAATATCCCTGCCAAATGTCGAGGATGGCGAACCTGTTTTTCATGGATCCGCAATGCTTCAGCATGTGGTTATACACTGCATGAAAGTCACTTTCTGATAGCAGCACGGCATCCGGAACAACCAGGAGCGATGGCGTCGATTCCTTGGTAAGCGTATCGATTCCTTTCAACCCTTGTTTCGAACGCATGGTTGCATCTGTTCCGAAAAAATCCGATTTGTCGGGGGCCGCGTCGTAGCTCCCAATGGAAACGATATAACACAGGCCGCCGCCATTCATAAAAAAGAGTTGGAGGGCATCGTACAATAGCCCCGAATTTCTTTTCCATTGGAACGCTGTGTGGGCGTTCTGTCCATTGAATTGAAAAACGGGGATAGGGCCGCTGCCAAACAGTTGCTGGTATTCCTGCATCGAGCCGATAGGCGTAGGCACGTGTGTGAGATCCTGGCTATTCAACACCGCTTTCTCCGTGTAGCCCACAAAAGCCGGTATGTTGGTTGGCACGCCAACCATGCTGTTAGAGAAAGCATTTGTTTCTTCGATATAAACGCCTGGTGTTTTCATGGTTTCATATTTAAAAGCGAATTCAGGTTCCGTTTTATGGCTTCCCATTCCGTGTCAATGATACTGAAATAAACAGAACTCCGGAAGCTTTCGTTTTTCCAGATCAGCTTATTTCGCACGCGCTGCGTTCAAAATCGGACGTTTGGGAATGATTGATTTTTTATAAAACTTTGAAAAATAAGCATTTGTAAACAGGCATAGAATATGTGGGGCAAAAAGGACCAGAAGTCATTTTTGAGATGGCTTCTACTTCTTTTAGCAAACAACCTCCTTCTATGCTGACGAATTACTTGAAAATCGCTTTCAGGAATATCCTCAAATACAAAGGGTACAGTGTAATTAATATC
>JAEUUR010000434.1 GCA_016787465.1 Saprospiraceae bacterium
CTACCACAATCCGGATAAACAAAAGAACGACCAAGCGCCTAAAATCGCCTCCTACGCCTATGGACAAGATTACCATTTTGTCGTGAAAGAGCGATTAAAACAATTGCTCGCGTATATGCAAGAGCAAATTGGCGAAATTAACGGCCGTTGTTTTGTGGATTCAGCGCCCGTCATGGAACGCGAATGGGCTCGTCGCGCAGGACTGGGTTGGAATGGCCGAAACACCCTCACCATTCACCCGAAAAAAGGTTCTTTCTTTTTTTTAGCCGAAATTATTTGCGACCTTCCCTTGATTTACGACGACCCGATTCGCGACCATTGCGGCACCTGCCGGAAATGCATCGATGCGTGCCCAACCGAAGCCATTTCGCCGGAAGGCTACTTCCTGGATGCCTCAAAATGTATTTCCTACCTCACTATTGAGTTGCGCGATGAAATTCCCATCCAATTCAAATCACAAATGGAAGGATGGATGTTCGGTTGCGATATTTGTCAGGACGTGTGCCCCTGGAACCGCTTTTCCAGCAAACATGCCGAACCGGCCTTTGACCCGCACCCTGATTTACTGGACATGTCGAGGTCGGATTGGCAAGAATTAACCGAAGAGGTTTTTGGAAAAATATTTAAAAAATCGGCCGTCAAACGGGTGAAATACGAGGGACTGAAAAGAAACATCGCATTTTTAGGCCCTTAAATTCGGAGTCTTGCTAAAGTTATCTTTCTATGGTGAATGATTTAACCAGATTTCGGCCCGAATTAGTTTGAATGTGCAGGAAGTAAAACCCTTTGGGTAAAGAAGTCGTATTAAATTCAATTTCAGTAGTATCGCTGTTCACTTCAATCATCTCGGTTAACAGCGTCTGCCCGAATAAATTGATCATTTGCACCTTTGCAGTACCTGTGAAGTTGGTTTCCAGTTGTACATACAAGCGATCCGAGACAGGATTAGGGAATAGCCTGGCATACAAAGCAGCAACATTTTCGTCGGATGTTGCACTTGTTGTACCAGCTGAAAAAGCATGCCGTTCATATCCCTCAAACTCCCCACCGCTCAAAATTGGCGTCACTGGATTATCCAGGTTGTAAAGTTTGAAATAACCGTTTCCATAGTCGCAACACATGCCGTCGCCATAGGAATCCACAAAGTGAACGGAATAACACCCTGCAGCTGGAAGTTCGAGCGTATCGCGAATCAAAGCGTTGGGTGGGTATGCACCGGGCCCCGGGCCGATACCCAGCGGATATTTCCCTCCGCCATTGGGCCCAACCAGTAAATTCCCGCCTTTTTCAAGCACAGCGCCATTATCGTCTCTCAGCTCCCAATAAGTTTCTTCGCCATATGTATCCGTGCGAATCTTCAGGATTACTTTTTGGGTGGTAAAATGCTTCGATTCAGCGTAATGGTCGTTGTGAAAATTATCGGAAAAGTCATCATCACCGGCATTGTTGTTGATGCTTGAAACAAGGGCAGTCATGGTGCCTGGCTCGTTGACTTCAAATGGCTGAAATTGAATGAGCGTATCGCCATATGTGTTTAAATGACCCGACCACTCCACCGTTTGTATTACTTCATCATTCCATTTGAGCAAAACAGAAGCCGTTGTAAGTGGATTTGCTCCCAAATTGGTCAGTTGAAAGGATGGTTCGAGCGGAACAATGCCGCAAATTTCCGGCAAATCATATCCGGGGTCATATTCAAAAATGCCGACGTTGTTATCACCGTAGGCAATAGGGCACACCTGTGCCTTATCCCAAATGCCTTCAGCCTGCAATGGATCAATTTCATACACCCTTCTGTTTGGGCAGATCACAAACAACGTCGGGAAATAATTGATTTGGTAAGTATTGGCGATAATTGAACTGTTGATCAGCGGATAGGATGCGCCGGCAGCGAAGTTTCCGGAAGAAGTGTTGTTGCAACCACTTGGGCCGTAGATACAATTGGTATTCGTAGCCGGATCGCCTTCTACCCAAAAC
>JAEUUR010000275.1 GCA_016787465.1 Saprospiraceae bacterium
GCTGCTTAAAACAAACGGAAAATTTGCTAAATTAGTAGGGAACAGAATCGCGGTGCTTAATCTTCTTGAACAAGACGGGGTATTTTCGGAACCTAGAGACAAGGATTCACATTTTACATTTCACGAATCGGAAAACACCCAGCTGATCAACAGAGTTTTAACAATCGAACCGGTTTGAAAATGGAAATTCAAAATTTAAATAAACTGTTTGACCTCGAATATTTTGAAGGGCCTTTAATCTCCTTGTTTGCAGGTTCCGACGGAAAATTTTTTATCTTCAAATGGTTTGACATCAACGATTCGTCTCACCAATGGCTTGTTTTTCAAGTCAATTTTGAGACTTTGGCGGACTATTTGAACGGAACAGTTTCTGAATATAAACTTCTTACTTACAATCTTTCTAAACCTTTCTATATAGTAGAATTCACAGAACGAGGCACACCTAAAGTTGTCTCTCAAATCGAAGGATCAGCGATCCTTTCTATGTTTCAAAACCTATCGAAGGTATATTTCTCTCAAGAATATTGCCCAAATTGGCTTGCAGTTAAAAACTTTTTCCATCCAGCAGATACCAAAACTAAAAAACCTTCGAGCAAAAAGGTTTCATACAAGCAGGCGGAGTACAAAATATTAATAACTGAAGAAAAAGGTCAATTCTACGTTACATTGACATCCAACTCAGGTCAAATAATTCTTAAAAGTGTCGGATATCCAAATAAGAAACTAGCAACACAAGGAGCTGAAGCGATAACAACCAATTTTGAATTAAACCAAACAAAAGGCATCGCTGTGTAGTCGGATCTTCCGGCCTTTCATCGATCTGATTAAAGTACTGAATTTTGGCAAATTTACAATCCATAAAAGCCCGTTTTGGCATTGTCGGCACCTCCAAACTCCTGGATGCCGCCATTGAAACAGCCGTACGCGTAGCGCCTACTGACCTGGCTGTTTGTATATTCGGTGAAAGCGGCGTGGGCAAAGAGGTTTTTTCAAAAATCATACACGGTCTTTCAGCCCGTAAACACAACGATTTTATCGCCGTCAACTGTGGCGCTATTCCCGAAGGAACCATTAATTCCGAACTGTTCGGCCACGAAAAAGGCTCTTTCACCGGTGCTTTGGGCGATCGTAAAGGTTATTTTGAAACGGTAAACGGCGGAACCATCTTTCTGGATGAAATTGCTGAAATGCCGCTTGATACACAAGCACTTCTGCTGCGCGTGTTGGAGTCGGGAGAATTTATCCGGGTAGGCGCCAGTAAAGTGCAAAAAACGGATGTGCGCGTCATTGCTGCCACCAATGTCGACTTGCAGGATCGGGTGCACAAAGGCAAATTCAGAGAAGACCTATACTACCGTTTGAATACGGTTCCGATTCGAGTCCCGGCCTTGCAGGAACGCAGGGAGGACATCACCGTGCTGTTTAGAAAATTTGCCCATGACTTTGCTGAAAAATACCGGATGCAACCGGTAAAACTGGATGAAAGGGCTGAATTGGTACTCGAAAACTATCGCTGGCCCGGAAATATTCGCGAACTAAAAAATGTGGCTGAACAATTGTCTGTGTTGTCGGAGGAAAGGCTCATCACAGCCGAACACCTGCAAGCGAACATGCCGCAGTTATTCAACCGGCATTTGCCTATTCCTGCCGACCGTTTTGGGGCAGGTTCAAAAACAGGCAGTGATTTTCAGGAAAGAGAGTTGTTGTACAAATTCCTTTTCGATATGAAAAAGGATTTGAACGATTTAAAAACCATGTTTTATGAACTGGTGAAAAGCAATGACTTACGAATGCCGGAAGTGGGCAACTTTCGCCAATTGCCAAGTTTCCCTTCCGGAGATTACGTGGAGCAAAATCCATCAAGGTTCGAACAATACCCATCCTCACCGGAATTATATCCGGCTGATGATCACAATGACCGGGCGAAGCCGATCATCATCGAACCAAACAAGCAGAATGGCAATGCAAGTTTTTCAAAAAGTGAAGTAGAATTCGCTCCACTGGCCATGGAGGAAATTGAAAAAGAAGCGATCAAACGCGCCCTGGTGAAATACAAAGGCCGGCGAAAAGAAGCTGCCGAAGAGTTGAAAATTTCCGAACGCACGCTTTATAGAAAGATCAAAGAATACGATCTGTAAAGTGGTTATTGAGCGCACACACCGCCGGTCAGCTCGTAGTTTTTGTTGCCTGTTTCTTTGACTTTCAGGCTGTGTGTAAGAGCAATTGCTTCCAACACTTCTGAAATTGGCGCTTGTGTCAATGGCGCACTGTGCGGGCAACCTGCCATCTGTTCGTTTACCAGACGAATTTTTACCTGATAATAAGTTTCCAAATCAGCAACCACTTGTTTGAGTGGGGTGTTGATGAATTCCAAACCACCTGTTTGCCAGGATAATTCGTTGAGTGATTGCACGTTCGATATTTTTAACTGACGGTTTGTAGTATGGAATACAGCTTTTTGATTAGCCGTTAGCACCGGCGATTGAGCTTGTCCATCCGGAGAAAAGCGCACTTTCCCGGAACGCACCAACACTACCGTTTGAGCTTCTTCACTTCGAACGCTAAATTCCGTACCCAATACTTCTACCGTTGAATGATCTGGAAGTGAAACCTGGAACGGACGGCTGGGATCATGGGCGACTTTAAAATATGCTTCGCCTTTCAACCTTACCTGCCGCTGGTGTTTACCTTCATAGGAAATGGCGTGTTCCAGGGAACTTCCTTCACGCAACCAAACCTGGGTGCCATCGGAAAGCTGGATGGTTTGCAAACCAGTGGCTTGTACGGTGGCAAATTCTGATCCTGTTGAAGACAATTGAACAGCCCCCCAAACAGCGATGGTGAGCAGGGCTACTGCCGCCGCTAAGCGTAGTAATTTTTGGCCAATGGAAAGCACCTTCAACCCTTGGGGTTGCGCCTCCGTTGAGATCTGCTTTCGCACTTTTTCAAATGCAGCATTCAGATCCGGGTCAAAAGTTTTTTGATAACCTCCAGAATGTTGCCAGATAGTGGCAAATTCATCGGCAAGTCGTTGATTTTCAGGCGATTTTTCTTTCCATGCGCGCAAAGCATTTAGCTCTTCCGTGGAGATGTCTCCTGAGAGTTGTTTAATGATGAGCGTTTGGAATGTTGTATTTTTCATGATCTTTTTTCTGGAATCCTGGCAAAGTTACACCATAAAGACAAGCGCCCCCTACATTCCCCCTATACCCAAATGTACCATTTTGAGCACAAAATGCCAACCGGCGACAAAAGCGATAAAATCAACAGCGCATCCCGGAGCATGCGCATCGCCTTTGTGATTTGATTCTCAATGGTTTTCACAGAAATATCCAGTTGTTCGGCAATTTCCTTGTGCGAAAGATTTTCAAAACGACTTAAAGAAAAGACAATCCGACAACGTTCGGGCAGGCGCGCAATGGCTTCATGAAGCGCCTTTTCCAGGTCGTCGCGTTCTTCCCGGATGCTTTGTTCGAGGTTAATATCCTCGCTTTGCTCTTCCATATCAGCTTCAAATACCAGGCGTTTATTGGATTTAATGAAATTCAAAGCCCTGTTAATAGCAGCTTTCCTCAAATAGGCATGCAAAGAGGAATGAATCTCGAGCGATGATCTTTTTTTCCAAAATTCTACGAACACTTCCTGCGCCAGATCTTCGCAGGTGTTTTCATCAGGAATAATTCTGTAAATATCCGAAAGCAATAAGCTGTAATACTTATCGAAAATAGAACGCAGGGCTTGTTCGTCTCCTTGGCGAAGGCGTTCTAACCAGCTTATTTCTTTAGGATCAGTCACAAAAATTTTTTATTTTGCAAAGGTGAACATTTTGAACCTTATTCCAAACCAAAATCAAAAAAATTAATCGTTGTTAAAATTTCATTCTTAAATTTATCTAAATACCACTTGCTTCCCTCTGTATTAAATGTTCCCGTGAAATTTTTTTTTTCGATCGTGTAGGGGATTTTTTAGGGCGTTTTGTCTTTTTGTCAGAATTGTGACAGAACAACCAATTAAAAAGAGGTTTCGAACATGGATCAGAACAATGCCATTTATCTGCTAGAAAACAGCCCGTTGTTTGCGGTGTTGAGCGCCGAAGAAAAAGCCCTGCTCAATCGGGGCGCCATGGTGCAAACGTATGGGAAACACGCTGTGTTGTACAAGCCTGGCCAGAACGCCGACAAAGTATATTTCATGCTCAAAGGTGTGGTTAAGGTAGCGGTGCATGCCGAGAAAAAAGACATCATCAAATATGTGGTTCGTCCGGGTGGTTTATTTGGAGAATCTTGCCTGACCGGCGACACCCTCCGCCGCGATTTTGCATACGCCATGGATGATCAATTGGAAGTAATCGAATTCCAGGCGGAAGCGGTACTGACCATCATGCGTACGAATTTTGCTTTTGCACAATCGCTGCTGTATTTCATCGGCGAGCGTCTTCGCTACACGGAAAGTCAGTTGGAAAATGTCGTTTTGAAAGATTCCAGAAGCCGGATCGTGGAGTTTCTGCACCAAATGGGCAATGAACAAGGCCGTAAAGTGGGTTATGAGACCCTCGTAAAACACAATATGACGCATCAGGATATCGCCGACCTTACGGGCACCAGCCGCCAAATGGTAACGGCGGTGTTGAACCAATTGAAGCGTTCGAACATCCTGTATTTCAACCGCAAAAAGATTCTCTTCCGCGATCTGAACGCGTTACCTGCGGCAATCGGATAGAATAACAGTTTTTACTTCATACGATAGAATGGGTTTTGTTGGGCGGTGCGCGTAAGCGCGCCGCTCTGTTTTTATGATAGCTAACTCAGAATATTTTTGATAATTCATATTGAAAATCAATACTTTACTCGCTGGTTATTTTCAAAACTAGGCAGCGCGAAGTTTAACAACTATTACCTGCGAAACATGAACAATTTATTCAAATCGAAAAATTCAGCTAAATTTTCAGATTTGAATCTGAAAATATCATACTTTTGAATAAAAAATGATAGCGCGAACCCATCAACAAAACATCTCCCAATGGCTTGGCAAAGGCAAAGCTATCATAATCATTGGGCCAAGACAGGTGGGAAAAACCACTTTGGTACGGGAAACCATACAAAAATTGGGTGGATCTGCACTTTGGTTAACAGGAGATGATCCGGCGACAAGGGCCCAATTAGATCAAATTTCTTTGGCGCGCCTCCAAAGCTTAATTGGTAGAAACCATCTTATTGTGGTTGATGAAGCTCAACGATTTACAAATATCGGGCTTACCCTAAAGCTTATAACCGATCATCTTCCTGAAGTACAGCTATTTGTAACCGGTTCTTCATCGCTTGACCTCGCTGCTCAAACCAAAGAAAGTCTAACGGGCCGTAAAATAGAATTCCAATTATATCCGATCTCCTTTTCCGAAATGGTATCAGAGCACGGATACCTGGAAGAACGTTCCCTTCTGGAACACAGGCTATTGTACGGTTATTACCCTGAGGTAGTGAAAAGCGATCACAATGTTGCTCAAAAAATTCTCGGTGATCTTAGTGACGGTATCATGTACAAAGACCTACTCTCTTTGGATCAAATTAAAAAACCCTCATTATTAGTTAAATTGTTGCAAGCCTTGGCACTCCAGGTAGGAAATGAAGTCCGTTACTCAGAAGTCGGCCAAATCATAGGCGCCGACCCAATTACGGTGGAGCGATACACCGATTTACTCGAACAGTCATTCGTCGTTTTTCGGTTGCCTTCCTTAAGTCGAAATGCACGGAATGAGATAAAAAAAGGTCGAAAAATCTACTTCTTTGACAATGGAATCCGAAATTCTATACTCAAAAACTTTGCCCCTCTGGCTCTGCGGCCTGATACTGGCGCACTTTGGGAAAACTTTTTAGTAGCCGAGCGGCTCAAAAAAAATGCATACACCAATTACTATTGTAACTCTTATTTTTGGCGTACCACCTCTCAACAAGAAATAGACTACGTGGAAGAATCTGATGGCAAATTGCATGCGTTTGAATTTAAATGGCAAGCACCCCGAAAGGAACGATACCCTCAAGCCTTTCTGGATCATTATCCGGGAAGCAACACGCAAACCATCCATCGTGATAATTTCGAATCATTTCTGGAATATGTGCAGTGATAAAAGTGATTTTAGTGAGTTGGTTGATGAAGAATTTTTGATTTTCAATGATTATACGATCAGGATTTTCAAAACCAATTTGCGTTGACTTTCAAAAAACTATATTGTGTCCCCCAACCCTTTGATATGAAAATAGTCATCCTTGGCAACGGTGTCAGCGGTATCACCGCCGCCCGACATATCCGAAAGTTGAGCGACCACCCTATTACGGTCGTCTCAGATGAATCGGATTATTTTTTCAGCCGAACCGCGCTGATGTATGTCTATATGGGGCATATGCGCCCTAAAGACTTAAAGCCATATGAAGATTGGTTTTGGGGAAAAAACAGGATCAACCTCGTGCGCGCCCGCGTGCAACACATTGACTTTGAGTCCAAAAAGATGCACACCTCCGATGGGGCCGTCATTGAATACGACAAACTAGTGCTCGCTACCGGTTCGCAATCCAATAAATTTGGCTGGCCTGGACAAGACCTGCAAGGCGTGAGAGGGCTCTATCATTGGCAGGATTTGGAAGAAATGGAAAAGTTCAGCGCTGGTTTGCAACGGGCTGTGATCGTTGGCGGCGGACTCATCGGAATTGAAATGGCGGAAATGTTCCATGCTCGGCATATTCCAGTCACGTTTTTGGTGCGGGAAAAAAGCTTCTGGGACGTGGTGCTGCCGGCTGAAGAATCCCAAATGATTAACCGCCATATTCGCGAACACGGCATCGATTTGCGCCTCGAAACAGAATTGCAAGAAATATTGCCCGATGAAAATGGCAGGTGCCGCGCCGTTGTCACCAAATCAGGAGAAGAAATACCCTGCGGTTATGTGGGCTTGACGGTTGGAGTCAGTCCAAACATCGGTTTTTTGAAAAACACCGCACTTGAAACCAACCGGGGTATTTTGGTTGACGAGTTCCTGCAAACCAATCAACCCAACGTATTTGCCGTTGGTGATTGTGCAGAAATGCGCGCACCCAAACCCGGTCGCCGACCTGTTGAAGCTGTTTGGTACACCGGTCGCATGATGGGTGAAACGGTCGCTAAAACGATATGCGGCTCAAAGACCGTCTACGATCCGGGTATCTGGTTCAACTCAGCCAAATTTCTGGACATCGAATATCAGGTATATGGCGATGTGCGCGCGCAACTCCCTGACAATCAGTCAACAATTTATTGGGAGCACCCTTCCGGCAAAAAAAGTATCCGGTTGAATTTCGACAAAAATTCAGGCGTGATTTCAGGTTTCAATCTCATGGGTGTACGCTACCGACACGAGGTTTGTGAAAAATGGCTTCGCGAAAGCACACCTATTGAAACCGTATTAAAACACCTCGGTATGGCGAATTTCGACCCTGAATTTTACGAACAACATGAATCCGAATTGGTGGCGGTTTACAACCGTCAAACAGGGAAAAACCTGGTGATGCAGCAAATGCGGGGATTGCGAGGGGTGGTACAATTTTTAAACACAGATTAATTTGATTTTTATGATTGCACTGATTAATGTGTTTCATCGTCAAATTAACCACCAGTAAAACAACATTTATGCAAAACCCATCCATTTCCATCTCCAACCCCGCCCCGACAATGACCAGCCGGCGGCAAAAATTGGCGCTTGGGTTGTCAGGCATCGGCATCGTGTTATTGCTTGTAGTATGGGCTGCCGGAAAAGCCCTGATGCCCATGCCGACTTTTTTGCTGGCATTGACGTTGGTGGCCGCCGGGATAACCCTGTTTGTTCGGGAGGAATACACCCTGCGGCCGGAAGGCATTAAAAACAACGGCGTTTGGTTCAAGAGCCTGACCGCACGAGGAGTTTGGGGCTGGCTGACGGGCGTGGTTATTACAGGCTTTTATATCAGTCTGTACTGGTTTCCGGAATATTTAAAGGGGTTGATTCAGCTTTTCGACCCAATGAGCCGGATGTTGAGAAACACCGCCGCCGATCATTGGTTTGTGTATGGTAGTTTATATACAGCAGCTGTCTTGTTATTGGGCATAAAATTCATTTACAAGTACCGACATAACCCGTATCAGCGCCTGCGCACGTTTTCAGTGATGTTTTTCCAATTGGGCTTTGCGTGGCTGATACCCGGGTTGTTGATGCGGCTGCAACAACCCGAGATTTACTTTACTTATTTTTGGCCATTGTCGTACTACCAGGGCACCCCGATGGCTCATGCCGGTTATGCGGGATCATCGTTAGGCACCTTCTTTTTCTTTTTCGGGCTCGCGATGTTTTTCATCGGCACCCCAGTGTTAACCTATTTTTTTGGTAAAAGATGGTACTGCTCCTGGGTTTGCGGCTGCGGCGGACTGGCAGAAACTGCCGGCGACCCATTCCGACACTTGTCGGATAAAAGCCTGAAAGCCTGGAAAATAGAACGTTGGATGATTCACAGCGTGTTGGTTTTTGTGGTATTGATGACGCTGCTGCTTTGGGCAAATGTAGCCACCGGCCGAGGCATCTTGCAAAGTGTTTCAGAGCCCTTTTACAAAACCTATTCCTTCCTGATCGGCTCCGCTTTTTCAGGGGTGGTGGGCGTCGGTTTTTACCCGATTTTAGGGAGCCGGGTCTGGTGTCGTTTTGGATGCCCCATGGCGGCGTGGTTGGGTATTTGGCAAAAAACGAAGTCCAAATTCCGCATCACCACCAACGGCGGGCAATGTATTTCATGTGGCAATTGCTCCAATTTTTGCGAAATGGGTATCGATGTTCGCGCTTATGCTCAAAAAGGGCAAGACATCGTGCGCGCATCGTGCGTGGGTTGTGGAATATGCTCGGCGGTTTGTCCGCGCGGGGTGCTGCGGCTGGAAGGAGGACCGGAAAATAAACTCTGAATCAAAATAGTTGTTTGTTATCCGTAAAATCACTTAAAACTGATGAATCTGTATATGAAAAAGGCGCCCCTATTCCTCGTCTTGTGCCTGATGCTTTTTGCAGGCAATATCGTTTCCGCACAGGGCAAAGCGTTTCAAGCGATGTTGAAGACATTGCTTGCACACACTGTTCCTGAAATTGATGTAATGACAACACAAGCCTTACAATCAAAAAATGCCTTTCTCCTCGACGCCCGTGCGGCGCGTGAATTTGAAGTCAGCCACCTGGAACATGCGCGTTTGGTGGGCTACGATGATTTTTCCCTCGACCGGGTGGCCGACATACCAAAGGATAGCGTCATTGTGGTATATTGCTCCGTGGGGTATCGCAGCGAAAAGGTCGCTGAAAAACTGATCGCCGCAGGTTACACCCGTGTTTCCAATCTGTACGGCGGTATTTTTCAATGGGTAAATGAAGAAAAAGCGGTGGTGGACAAATCAGGCCAGCCTACTGAAAAGGTACATGCTTACAACCGGACCTGGGGCGTTTGGCTCCAAAAAGGAAAAAAAGTGTATCGTTGATGGAAAAACGATGATATTTATGGTCAAAGCAGGAATAGCCCTGTCATACAGAGTGCTGTAAACCAATGCTTTAGCTGTAGGCTTTTTTCAAAACCAAACAGCGCGAAGTATATCACCAACAAAAGCAAGCCATGGAAATAAATCTCTATGCCACACTGACCGCCGCATTAGTTCCCTTGACTTTGGGGATCATCTGGTATCACCCGCGCGTGTTCGGCAAGATTTGGATGAAAGGCGCCGGTCTGGATCCCTCCTCCGTTCAACCAAGGAATTGGCTGGCACTGTTTGCCGGATTGTTCCTGTTGGGTTTCATTTTGTCATTCCTGATGAACATCATCGCGTTTCACGATGAATTTATCCGCGGCGCATTGTACAAACTGCCGGACGAAGCCATTCAGCCCGGCACGGAGGCGGGTAATTGGCTGGCCTACTACACTACGCATTTATCTGATACGAATCGCACCTTTGGTCATGGCGCTTACCATGCGGCATTCATTGTTGGGCTGTACACGGTGTTGCCGGTGCTGGCCTACATCGGATTGATGGAGCGGCGCAGTTTCAAATATGTAGCCGTTCACGTTGGTTTTTGGGTGATCAGTGTGGCGTTGATGGGCGGGGTGGTTGCGGGGTGGCGGTAGTCAAAAAAACCCACCAATTCCTCCTATTTTTACCCCGAAATAAACGATACCGGATATGCATTTTAAATACCTCCTCCTCGCACTTTGCTTCGCCACCCTGTCTGCTCAGGCGCAAACCTTCACCGCTCCGCCGCCAACCGACGTACGCACCATGGCAGAATGGGAAGAACTCAGCGCCCTGGTCATCACCTGGAACCCAGGCTTCGGGGGTAATGCCTGGCGAAAAACCCTCAGCGAAATCGTGAAAGCCGCGCGACTTGAATGCAAGGTAATCATCGTTTGCAGCAGTCAATCCGTTATTAATAGCGCCAAAAACTTCCTGACCGCCCAAGGCGTGGATTACTCCTCGAACGTGGAATTTCTGATTTCACCCAACGACTCCATCTGGGTGCGCGACTACGGCCCGCCCTGTATCTATGGAAATGGCGTGGATTCGCTCATGCTGGTCGACTGGATCTACAACCGCACACGATACCTGGACAATGCCATTCCGGCTAAAATCGGCCAATACCTCCACCTGCCGGTATACGCAACCACCACGGCGCCTTACGACCTGGTCAACACCGGCGGCAATTTTATGTCGGATGGCATGGGTACGGCTTTTGCCTCCAAACTGATTTTCAGAAACAACGACCAGATAGCCAACGGCGAAGGCGTCGACACGGTCGACATATTCGGAACCACCAACCACACGGAATCTTCCATCGATAACATCATGGCAGAATTCATGGGAATCAACCGGTATATCAAAATGGAAGAATTGCCTTACGATGGCATCCACCACATCGATATGCACATGAAACTGCTGGATGAAGAAACCCTGTTGGTAGGCCAATTCCCTTTGAACACATCCGATGGCCCTCAAATCGAAGCCAATATCCAGTACGTTTTGTCGCAATTCAAAACCTCTTTTGGCCGCGATTTTAAAGTGATACGCATCCCCATGCCCCCTTACGAAGGCGGGCAATATGCGCCTTTTGGAGGCGTCAACTCGCTGGATGCCCTTTATCCAACCTATATAAATGCCGTTTTCGTCAACAAAACGGTCATTATGCCGAAATACAATATTCCTGAAGACGGCGCCGCGCAGGATACCTTTCAAAAATACTTGCCGGGTTACGAAATTGTGCAGGTGGATTGCGGCAGCATTATTTACAACGGCGGCGCGGTGCATTGCATCACCAAAGAAATCGGCGTAGCCGACCCGCTGCTCATTCAGCATGCTGTACTCACGTGTCAGGACAACTCCCAAACCTCAGGCTACGAAGTGAGCGCTACGATCCGTCATCGCAGCGGCATTTCCGGCGCCAAAGTTTATTACACCACCGATTTGTCGGCCTCCTGGACGAGCATCGATATGGAACATGTGTTCGGCGATACGGCCTTTCTCTGGAGCGCCCTGATTCCTCCTCAGGCGCCTGGGAAAACGGTGTACTATTACATCGAAGCACAGGCTGAAAATGGCAAATCCATTACCCGACCTTTGCCCGCGCCGGAAGCTTATTGGTCGTTTTGTGTCACGCAAAGTTCCTCGACAGTGGAGCCGCTGCGCGTACGCCTGGAAGATGTGTATCCGAATCCCGCTTCGGCAATGACCGTGGTTCCGGTGCATTCCAATCAAAAAACACAGGCTGTTATCCGGGTGCTGGATGCCTTGGGACGCCCCTGCATGGAGCTATTCAACGGCGAATTGCAAGCTGGAAAAAATCAGTACTTTTTCGATGCCGCACGCTTGACCTCGGGTGTTTATTTCATCGAATGCCAGACGGGCAGCTGGGTGCGGACGCAAAAAGTGGTGGTGCGGTGATGAGATTTCCGATTTGTTTGATTTCCGAATAAATCGGAAATCGGAATTCGCTCACTTCCCTTGAACGAAATACCCAAACGCTTGTTTAAGTAACTGATTATGAACGGCAAACCGCTCACAATCAGAATCATACATACCGCCTGCCTTCTGTTTGAGCCACATTTTGGCAAAAAAATCTCAAAAAATCCCACATTTTTCAAAATAATGAAGGCAAAGGGCTTAAAATAATTTAACTTTGCGCCCGAAATTACAACCAGCAGTACTACGCACATGAGGCAGTTAAAAATTACGAAGTCCATTACCAACCGCGAAAGCCAGTCGCTTGAAAAATATTTACAGGAAATTGGCAAAGTGGACCTTCTCACACCGGAAGAAGAAGTGGACCTCGCCAAGCGCATCAAACAAGGCGACCAGATTGCGCTTGAAAAACTCACCAAAGCCAACCTTCGTTTCGTTGTTTCCGTAGCCAAACAATACCAAAACCAGGGTTTAAGCCTTTCCGATTTGATCAATGAAGGCAACCTGGGTTTGATCAAAGCCGCTCAGCGTTTCGATGAAACCCGCGGTTTTAAATTCATTTCCTATGCCGTTTGGTGGATTCGTCAAAGTATCCTGCAAGCATTGGCTGAACAAAGCCGTATCGTTCGTCTGCCACTCAACAAAGTTGGCTCGCTGAACAAAATCAATAAGGCATTCTCCGAACTCGAACAAGCTTACGAACGCGAACCAAGTCCGGAAGAACTCGCAGAAATGCTCGAAATCTCTACGGATGAAGTGGAAACTACCCTCGGCGTAGCTGCCCGCCACGTATCGATGGACGCACCATTCGTGGAAGGAGAAGATAACTCCCTGCTCGACGTACTGGAGAACAACACCATGCCGGGCACCGACTCACACCTCGAATACGCCGACTCCTTGCGCCGCGAAATCGAACGCTCCCTCGGCACCCTCACTGATCGCCAGGCCGATGTGATCAAATTGTATTTCGGCATCGGAGTCGAACACCCTTTATCCCTGGAAGATATCGGCGACAAATTCGGCCTAACGCGCGAGCGCGTACGCCAGATCAAAGACAAGGCCATCAACAAATTGCGCGCTACCAGCCGCAGCAAATTGTTGAAAACATACCTCGGCGCCTAAAAAGCTCCACCTTCACCGGAAGCCCCTCGTCTTTTAAGATTCGAGGGGCTTCTGTCATTTTTGACGGTTCATAAATGAATTTTCAATAAAGTCTATATTTTTTGTAGACTAATAAAAAAACATCATTTACCTTTGTCCCGCAATTAAAAAAGATGAACCAATTTCAAGCAGGTTGTTGTTGCTGTTTTTTCGATTAACCGAAGGAACATACAAACCTGTTGTTGTTATATTTGATTGAAAACAATTTACCAATCAAAAGCCCTTCGGACAAACACTGAAGGGCTTTTTATTTGGGCAATTTTAAAAGCACATTATGGTAGAATTTTTATCAAAACCTTGGCCTTGGTATGTAGCCGGTGTATTGATTGGCCTTACCGTTCCGGCATTGCTGCTTTTGGGCAACAAAATTTTTGGTATTTCGTCGAGCTTGCGGCACATTTGTGCGGCATGTTTCCCTGCAGGAATTCCATTTTTCAAATACAACTGGAAAAAAGAAGCCTGGAACCTGTTTTTTGTCGCAGGTATTCTGGTCGGTGGTGTAATTGCTTCGCAACTGCTTACCAACCCGGAGCCCCCTGTGATTGCCGCAAGCACACAAGCCGATTTACAAGCATTTGGAATTACTGATTTTTCCGGGTTAATGCCTGCCGACTTGTTCGGAACCGATGGTATTTTTTCCGTTAAAGGGTTAATTTTTTTAGTCGTGGGTGGCTTCCTCGTCGGATTCGGAACCCGGTATGCCGGTGGCTGCACGAGCGGTCATGCGATCAGCGGTTTATCGAATCTGCAATGGCCTTCCTTGCTCGCTACGATCTGTTTTATGGTTGGTGGTTTCCTCAGCACCTGGTTGCTGCTTCCTTTCATTTTTAAACTGTTCTGAACATGGCAACATATAAAACAACCAATGCCCGGCTCAACCCGGAAGCTTGTGAGGCGCCAAACAATCAGGTGCAGAGCGAATCTTTTGTTGGCAACTTAAAATACCTTGTTGTAGGGGTGTTTTTTGGCATTGTCTTCGTCAAAGCAGAAATCGTTTCATGGTTTAGAATTCAGGAAATGTTCAGGTTGTCGTCGTTTCACATGTACGGCGTAATCGGGACGGCTGTAGTAGTAGGCGTGATTTCAGTGTTTCTCATTAAAACGTTCCGGTTAAAAACCATTTCAGGAGAAGAAGTGGTGTTTCCTGAAAAAACATTTCAACGCGGGCAGATTTTCGGCGGGCTGATGTTCGGAATCGGCTGGGCGATCACGGGCGCTTGTCCGGGGCCACTGTTTGCACAAATCGGAGCCGGATTTCCTGCGGTATTCATTACCCTGCTCAGTGCCATTGCAGGCACTTGGGTGTACGGTTATTTCAGACAAAGATTGCCTCATTGATCGCAGATTTTAAGGATTACTGGAATTCGCTGAAGGATTTTTGACTTTTTTAGAGAAGTAGAAAACATTTTGGCAAGATTCTTGGTTTATAAAATTTACACATCCATTACGATGAAAAATACCATTCAATACACTACTTGTTGTTGCTGTCTACTCCGGTGTCACCGAAGCGGCAGTAACATGCGTATGTTGTATTGATGAAGCAGTCATACACACATGTTTCAAAAAAGCCCTTCGGTACCTACCGAAGGGCTTTTTTGTTTGCAAATTAAAAACGGAAGATTTTTTAAAGGTTCAACAGCAACTGTCATGGGCTCATCATTTATCACACAAACAGACTTTGATTTACTGCTTGATCTTCAACAGGTTTCAAGAAAAATTGGCCGGACTCCCGTTCACGCCGTCAGGCAAGTGTTTTCCAAACCGCGTGTGCAGGTTTTTGCTAAAATGGAATGGGCTCAACTTTCCGGGAGCGTCAAAGCAAGGGCGGCATTCAACATCATTTATTCAGCCATTCAAAACGGGTTGTTGCATCGGGGAAAAACTTTACTGGATGCAACCAGCGGCAACACCGGCATTGCCTATGCCGCTATCGGAAAAGAACTAGGTATTCGGGTGGCTTTGTGCCTGCCCGAAAACGCCTCCGCCGAACGCAAGGAAATCCTTAAATCGCTCGGCGCCGAAATCATCTACACGTCCAAATTTGAAGGCACTGATGGCGCCCAGCAAGTGGCTTTGGAATTAGCTACCAGACGCCCCGACCTGTACTACTATGCCGATCAATACAAAAATGAACACAATTGGAAGGCGCACTATCATCATACCTCCCAGGAAATAATCCAGGCTTTTCCGCAGATCACTCATTTTGTTTGCGGACTTGGCACCACAGGCACGTTTGTAGGCACTGGTAAACGCCTCAAAGAATTAAGCCGTAAAATTCAACTTACCGCCTTGCAACCCGATTCCGCATTGCACGGCATGGAAGGCTGGAAACACCTGGAAACCGCTATTGTACCAGGCATTTACGACGAATATTTGGCTGATACCGTTGAAGAAATTGACACCCTCGAAGCCTACGAAATGATCAAAGATGCCAAAAAACATGAAGGCATTTTGCTAAGCCCTTCAGCAGCTGCCAACCTGGTTGGTGCGATCAAGGTAGCCCAAAAATTAGACTCAGGCACTGTTGTAACGGTATTTGCAGATAATGCAGACAAGTACGGTGATGTCATTAAACGCTTATTTTAAAACAACCCAACCATGATTTTTATCCAACTTGACGCTTGCGAAAAAATGCTTGAAGATGCCCAAAGCACCTTTCCGGACGAATGCTGTGGCTTCCTTTTTGGTCAGGAAATTAACGGCGAACGACATATCAGCGAAATCATGATCGTTGACAATGCGAAAGAAGGCGATAAGCGCCGCAGGTTCGAAATAACGGCAAAAGACTACCTGCGGGCCGAACGGTTTTCCTTGAAATTTCAACTGGAATTGCTCGGTGTGTACCATTCGCATCCCAGTCATCCGGCCATACCTTCCGAGCACGACCGGGTGGCAGCATTGCCCTTTTTCTCTTATGTGATTGTTTCCATTTTTGAAGATCATAAAATCGACGTCCGTTCATGGCGATTGAACGATGAACGACAATTCGACCCGGAGGCGATCAATGCTCCACCGCTTGAAATTCAGGCATCCAATGCATTGACCCATTAAAAAACCCAAACAACTTCTCATTTTAAAACTCATTCAATTGTAAATTATGGCAACCATTCTGATTCCAACGCCTTTGCGAAAATTCACCGAAAACCAATCAAAACTCCAGGTCAATGCTGGCACTATCCAAGAAGCGCTCCAAGATTTAGCGTCTAATTTTCCGGACCTAAAAAAACACCTGTTCGATGAAAACGGTAAAATCCGTACCTTCCTCAATGTATTCGTAGAGGAAGATGATATTCGCGACCTTCAACAAGGCGAAACGCAGGTTGCCCACGATACGGTAGTCAGCATCATCCCAGCCATTGCAGGCGGCAGCATTTAAACTTCGCGCTGTTTGGTTTTGAAAAAAGCCTGAGGCTAAAGTATTGGTTTACAGCGCTCTGTATGACAAATTGCAAACAAAACCACTCTGCGTTGACTATAATCATCTCAAAACTTAGCAACTATGCCATCTCATCTCGATATTCAATTTTCAAAAGAAGAACTTGCCCGTTACGACCGGCATATCATCATACCAGGTTTTGGACTGGAAGCTCAACAAAAACTGAAAGCGGCCAAGGTGCTGGTGGTAGGTTCCGGAGGTTTGGGCAGTCCGCTGCTGTTATACCTGGCCGCTGCCGGGGTCGGTACGCTCGGTATCGTCGATTTTGATACTGTCGACGACAGCAACCTGCAACGCCAGGTACTTTTCGGAAAACAGGACGTAGGGTTAAAAAAAGCTGATGCGGCTCAAAAAAGGCTGGAATCCTTGAATCCGCACATCAAAATTCAAGTACACCACACCCGGCTAACCTCAGAAAACGCCCTGGATATCATCAAAGATTATGACGTGGTAGCCGATGGCACCGACAACTTCCCAACCCGCTACCTGGTGAACGATGCCAGTGTGTTGCTTGGTAAAACCAACGTGTACGCTTCCATTTTTCAGTTCGAAGGACAAGTAGCCGTGTTCAATTACACCAATTCAAAAGGTGAAACAGGGCCGAATTACCGCGACCTCTACCCTACTCCGCCACCGCCGGGGTTGGTGCCCAGTTGCGCCGAAGGCGGCGTGTTGGGCGTATTGCCCGGCATCATCGGAAGTATGCAGGCCAATGAAGTTATCAAAGTGGTAACCGGTGTAGGCGAGCCACTAAGCGGCCGTTTGTTCATTTTTGATGCCTTGAACTTTGAAACGAGAACGTTTAAAGTTAAACGGCGCGACGACAATCCGTTGAACGGCAGCAACCCTACCATCACCAAACTCATCGATTACGAGTTCTTTTGCGGACTAAAAACCGAAAAGCCGGTGCAGGAAATCACGGTTGAACAATTTTATGACTGGCAGGTAAAAGGCGAAAAGTTTCAGCTGATCGATGTGCGCGAGCCGCATGAATACGAAACTTCTAACATTGGTGGCAAGTTAATTCCGCTGGGAACGGTACTTGAAAATGCCAACTTGATACGTAAAGATGTGAAGGTCGTGGTGCACTGCAAATCAGGCGCACGCAGCGCCAAAGCAATCCGTGAATTGGAAGAAAAGTTCGGATACAACAACCTGTATAACCTGAAAGGAGGTATTTTGGCTTATTTGAGTCAGGTAGCGCCTGTAAGTTGACTTAAAATGTAAAATGTAAAGGGGAAAATGTAAAATGTAAAAGCTTTTCTGCGGCTCATTTACATTTTACATTTTCCCCTTTACATTTTACATTTTCCCCTTTACATTTTACATTTCCTACCCTTCAATGTCGGGCTGTGGCGTATAACGCAAATACGGTTTTACAACGTTCACACCTTTCGGGAATTTTTTGATCGCGTCTTCAGTAGATACAGCCGGCACCACGATCACATCTTCCCCGTGTTTCCAATCGGCAGGTGTGGCAACGCTGTAATTGGCGGTCAGTTGCAGGGACTCCAACACACGCAACACTTCCACAAAGTTTCTACCGGTAGAGGCCGGATACGTGATGATGAGTTTCACTTTTTTGTCCGGGCCGATGATGAACAACGAGCGAACCGTGAAATTCTCCGACGCATTCGGGTGGATCATATCATACAAGGTGGCCACATGACGATCAGGATCGGCAATGATCGGAAAATCAACTGTTACATTTTGGGTTTCGTTGATGTCTTTTACCCAACCGTTGTGTTTGTCGAGCGGATCCACGCTAACGGCTAGTACTTTGGTATTTCTTTGTGCGAATTCAGCCTGCAGTTTGGCTGTTTTCCCCAATTCCGTGGTACAGACAGGGGTATAGTCGGCTGGGTGAGAAAATAAAATTCCCCAACCATTGCCGAGGTATTCATAAAAATCGATTTCGCCTGCAGTGGTAAGGGCTTTAAAATTGGGAGCAATGTCGCCTAATCGAAGACTCATGGGCATCAAGAATTTGAGATGAAAAGAAGGACAAAAATAAAGAAAATTTATTAATCCACTAAACTTATAGACTATTAAGTTTTTGAAATATTTTTGCCGAAGAAAAGCGATCGTTTTTTACACATCATATTAACAACCAACGGTTTAGAAAAACCACAAACAGAACGACATTTCATGTTATCCAAAAAAGCCCAGTATGCCATTAAAGCATTGAGCCATCTGGCAAGAAAGTTTGGCCAGGGGCCTGTACTCATTGGAGCGATTGCCGAAAAAGAACATATACCTTTGAAATTTCTTGAAACCATCCTGCTGGAACTTAAAAAGGCACAAATTCTTGACAGTAAAAAAGGAAAAGGCGGCGGATATTTCCTGGCAAACCCACCCAACCAAACCACCCTGGCCAAAGTATTGCGTATCGTAGACGGGCCAATTGCCCTTTTACCCTGCGTCAGTTTGAATTTTTATATTAAGTGCGATGATTGTGATGAATCCAATTGTAAAGTAAATCATGTTTTTGCCGAAGTGCGCGACGCCGTTTTAGGAGTACTGGAAACCAGAACCTTGTTAGATATCAGTTAATGTGCTTTGACGGGTAAAATGCCTTTGTAAATTTGGGCTGAATAATAAGCGCTTGTATGAAAAGGCAATACCTGGTTTTTGTGGTTTTGGTTTACGCCGCCACCGCATTTTCACAAACCCACCATTCTGTTGCTCGAATCTGGAACGAGCAGCTGCTCGATGCCATCAGTAAAGACTTTGCTCGCCCACCCATCCAGGCCCGCAACCTGCATCATATTTCAGTCGCCATGTACGATGCCTGGGCTGTGTATCACCCAAGCGCACAAACCTATTTTTTGGGTAAAACTGTACATGGTTTTTATTGTCCGTATCATCCTGTTCCAATTCCGAATGATATCAAAGCGGCTCAAAACGAGGCAATCAGTTTTGCCGCTTACCGAATCATGCAACACCGGTTTGCAAATTCTCCAGATGCCAAAAACCTGTTTCCTGTACTTGACAAGTTGATGGACTCTCTGGGATATAACCGATTAAACACCTCCATCAATTACAAAACCGGTCCGGCAGGAATGGGCAACTACATTGCGGCCAAAATCATTGAATATGGTTTGCAGGACGGCTCCAACGAAGCCGATAATTTCAGAAACCAATTTTACAAGCCGGTCAATCCGCCCATGATCATCGCATTTCCAGGAAACCCAACCATCCAGGATTTAAATCGATGGCAGCCCTTGCAATTCAACCAGTTTATTGACCAAAGCGGCAACCAGTCAACCAATGCCACACCGCCTTTTCAAAGTCCGGAATGGGGCCAGGTCAAACCATTCGCCATGCAGGCATCCGATATGAACCTTTTTGAACGAAACGGAAATCCATATCCGGTGTATCACGACCCGGGGCCGCAGCCCATGCTCGACGCCAATGCAACAAGCCCTCAGGCGGAAGAATTTATCTGGAACTATATGCTGGTGCTTTGGTGGAGCGCATTACTTGACCCTTCTGATGGGGTGAGTATTGATATTTCACCGGCTTCTATCGGGAACAATGCTGTGACCGATTACCCTACCGATTTCACAGGATATCAGGCATTTTATAATGAATTTGAAGGCGGCGACATCAGCCCTGGGCATGCGGTCAACCCTAAAACAGGTCAGCCTTACACTCCCCAGGTGGTAAAACGAGGCGATTTTATGCGTGTACTGGCTGAATTTTGGGCCGATGGGCCAAAATCCGAAACTCCTCCCGGGCATTGGTTTTCGATTTTCAATTATGTGAATGATCAGGCTGGATCTTCTCGAAAAGTGGGCGGAGTGGGGCCGGAATGTGATGAACTGGAATGGGATGTGAAAGGCTATTTTACCTTGGGTGGGGCCATGCACGACGCGGCCATCACTGCCTGGGGCATCAAAGGCTGGTATGACAGTGGCAGGCCGGTCACCATTTTACGCGCCATGGCTGAGCGCGGGCAAAGCAGCGATCCTAACCTGCCTCACTACCATCCTGCAGGCCTGACCCTCGTTCCCGGGCTGATTGAATTAATTCAGCCGGGCGACCCGCTGGAAGGTTTAAACGGAGCCTATGTCAATGAAATAAAGATCAAAACATGGCGCGGCCCATTATTTATACCCAATCCGGCCAGCAGCGTGGCCGGAGTAGGCTGGATCAGGGCTGAAGACTGGTGGCCATATCAACGCCCCACCTTTGTTACTCCCCCGTTTGCCGGATACATTTCCGGTCATTCTACTTACAGTCGCGCAGCCGCAGAAGTATTGACTGCCTTCACCGGAGATCCTTATTTCCCTGGCGGTTTGGGCGTGTTTCATTGCCCTAAAAATGAATATCTCGTTTTTGAAGACGGCCCTAGCACCGATATCACCCTTGAGTGGGCAACTTACCGCGATGCATCCGACCAATGCAGCTTATCCAGAATTTATGGCGGTATTCACCCGCCGATGGACGACATACCCGGTCGATTGATTGGACGGCAGGTTGGTTTAGATGCATTTGATTATGCGCATTCCTATTTTGAAGGGAAAACACCGCCATCGCCTGTTGCAGCTCTGAACATATTTCCCAACCCAACAACATCCGCACTTCAAATAGAAGCGCCCTTGGAAGGGGAACTGGATTTGCGTTTACATTCCATACAAGGGCAATTTATGTTCGAGCAAACTGTTTCACTTCTTTCAGGCAAGGCAATCCTGGATATACGTTCAGTTCCTGCGGGCGTTTACATCTTGTCGGGCTTCAATCAGGCCGGTGAAAGGTTATTTTTAGAAAAGATTTTCAGAACCGAATTTATAAACAGATAGGTCAAAAAGTCAGCTACAAGCCATAAAATCCCTGGATTGATCGAATTAAATGGTGTGGAAACTTCGGGGTAGCTTTATTCGCGGTCAAATTTTAGCGTATGTTCAGAAACACCCTGCAATCTTTTGCCCTAGCCTTTCAAAATATCAGGTCCAACCTGTTTCACACTTTTCTTTCCGTATTGGGAATCGTCATTGGTGTAGCCGCATTGGTAGCTACCTTTTCATTGATTGATG
>JAEUUR010000448.1 GCA_016787465.1 Saprospiraceae bacterium
GGCGACATGAATACCGATTCAAAGTTCCGTTGGATTTGTTCGCTGAATTGTTGCGAATCCAGCCCCAGGCATTGCGCTGCCCGTTCATACACCTGTGCTATTTCCAACTCGGCGGCATCGTCGGTTTCAACAAAAATACGATCGGGAGCCGTGGCGCGGAGCGTTTCTGCAGCATGGCTGTTTTCATGAAACAAGGCTTTGCCGAAGGAAAAGTAAAAGCCGGCTTGCTCAAACATTGCGGCTGTTTGCAGGTGTTTATCGAAGCCGTGCAGGATCCAGGGTTGTTTGGGGCGCCAAAGTTGTTTGCATTGGTACACTTCCGAATGCGCGCGTACGCAATGAATAATGAGGGGTTTTTGGCATTGTTCGGCTATTTCGGCGCACGCTTCGAAAGCCAGGAGTTGCAACTCCATCGGCGTGGCGCATATTTTATCAAGGCCGGCTTCGCCCACAGCAAGAACTTCCGGGCGGTAGGCGTGTTGTTCCAACCAATTCAAATCCGATTCAAAGGTATCCTCCTGGAGAAACCACGGATGTAGCCCAACGGAGAAAAAAGCCGTTTTACCGCTGGCGGAAATACCCGGCCGAAGGTTTTCTACTTCTTTTAGGTGGGCTTCTCCTTTCGGATGATGGGTATGGATATTGATTACCATGTTTCCAGCCGGATCTTCAGGGCATTTCCGTTTTCTGTCAGGGAGAATGATGCTTCTTCCCAGTTGGGCGCCCGGTGCATGGGCCTGGCGTTGTTGGAAAAACCGTAGGGTTCTGTGGGAATGCCCCACATATTAGTATCCAGCGTGCCGTTGCCGTTGAGGTCGTGAAAACAACTCACTGCATACCTGCCTGGTGGCAAGCCGGGGAATGAAAGCTCGATCGCTCCGGTTTTTGTTACAGGAACGATTTGTTTGGCTTTTACTTTTTGGGTGTTCAAAAAGTCGTACGGTGCATCATAAACGGCCACGTACAAATTTCCCCGGGCTGCCTGCAGGTTATAAAACGAAATGCGGCAATCTGCCGATTTGGGTTGTGGTGTAAAGGCCAGGAGGCCACAAATGAGAACTTGTAACATCATAGGCACCCCTAACACCCATTTTCAAAAATTGTTCGTTACTGCCCCAGCAAAATTGGCGCGCCTTTTCCATTGCCCATCACCACGATTTTGGTGTTCGGCGAAGCGGCCAGCTCTTTTTGCGCTTTGATCTGTTCGTATTGCAGCAGCCGATCCGACAAAGTGGACGTCAGGATGCGCTGATAATCTGAAATACCTTGCGCTTCCACGCGTTTGCGTTCTGCTTCTTGTCTTTCTTTTTCCAATACAAATTTCATTTTCTGTGCATCCTGCTCCGCATTGATTTTGGATTCAATCGTTTCTTTTACCGACTGAGGCAAGGAAATGTTTCGAATCAAAATGGATTCAAGTACGATGCCGCGTGCAGAAAATTCTTTTTCAATAGTTTGGAATATTTTCTGCTGAAACTCATCGCGTTTGGCTGAATACAGTGCAATGGCATCATAAAACACGGCATTGTCGCGGATTTTGGTGCGGGAAACCGGACGCACGATTTTATCAGTGATATCCTGACCCAGCGTGCGCAATATTTCCGGCGCCTTGTCGGGCATGAGCCGGTACAACACCGAAAGGTCGATTACCACTTCCAAACCATCGGCCGTGAGCACACGGATGGCATCGTCGCCCGTCTTGCTTCCTTCATCATGTACGCCCGACATGGTGTAATTTTGAGTGCGTACATCGAACCGGTTGATCTCGACCATCGGGTTTACAAAGTTCAAACCTTCCGTCAGTAAACCGGATTGAACTTTACCAAAAAGGGTAGGAACGCCTACTTCGCCGGGTTGGATTTGAACGAGACAAGCGGTACTTAAACCGAGCAAAACAAGGCCGGCGGCAATGATGCGGCCGGTTTTGCCGGCTGCTGCCAGGTTGGGGTTAATTTTTGCGAGTGCGCTTGAAATAACAAGGGCAAAAACGCCTAGTACGACAAAAAACATAGTAGTTAATTTGATTTTGGTTGATCGTTGTATGCGGTGATTAACCTGATTTTAATGATTTAAGTGATGAAAAACGCTTGATTTTCAAATGATTAGGCGATCACGGTTTTTCAACCACTTTGCATTGACTCCACAAATGTGTATGTGGCTACATTCGCATTGCCTGAATTATCGAGAAGCCCGGATGGAAAGTCGACGAATTAGGGATATTGGAGCCGTCAAGATATTAAACGGCTGCCTTCCGGAGTTTTTTCCGCCATTCCACCAAACCCGCCACAGCAAGGCCCAAAAACACCAGGTATTGGACGCTGGTGAACACAAAGCCCTTTGAAAAATACAGAGGAATAGATGCAAGGTCGGTAACAATCCACCAAATCCAGCTTTCCACCTTTTTTTTATTCATCAGCCACATGCCTGTGTAGGCCGTGGCGGAGGCAAAAGCGTCGGCTTCGGGTACCGTGCTGTTGGTAAACCGGCTCAGTATCCACCATAAAACGCCGTAACAAATGGCAAAAAACAAAAACGAATTGCGCCAATCTACCGCTGAGGCATGTGAAATATGCAATACAACTTCGCCGTCTTTTCTGCGCGACCACATCATCCAGCCGATCACGCCCATGATGGTGTAATAACCGTTGACGCTCGCTTCGGCGTACAAACCGGCCACCAAACTCAAATAAATGTATAAAATGGTGTTTACCAACCCGGTGGGATAAACCAGGATGTTTTCGGCGCGCGAATAAATCACGCTCAATATTCCAAAGATAACGGCAATGAATTCAAGTGCCGTGGTGCCGTATAGTCCGTCAAGAAATTGTTGCCAAACGGTGTGCATGTCTTATCGCGGATTGGTCGGATTTAGGGATTTCGCGGAGGGATTTGGGATGGTAAAGATGTATAAAATTTAAGAAACTGACTATCCGCACCTTTTTTAAATTTTCCCATTTCCCATTTTAATTTCACAAAGTGACAAATCCCAAAAT